>NZ_AYSF01000100.1:0-51985 GCF_000498995.1 Geobacillus thermopakistaniensis | reverse complement strand
ACCGCCTGCGCGCGCTTTACGCCCAATAATTCCGGACAACGCTCGCCCCCTACGTATTACCGCGGCTGCTGGCACGTAGTTAGCCGGGGCTTTCTCGTGAGGTACCGTCACCGCGCCGCCCTCTTCGAACGGCGCTCCTTCGTCCCTCACAACAGAGCTTTACGACCCGAAGGCCTTCTTCGCTCACGCGGCGTCGCTCCGTCAGGCTTTCGCCCATTGCGGAAGATTCCCTACTGCTGCCTCCCGTAGGAGTCTGGGCCGTGTCTCAGTCCCAGTGTGGCCGGTCACCCTCTCAGGCCGGCTACGCATCGTCGCCTTGGTGAGCCGTTACCTCACCAACTAGCTAATGCGCCGCGGGCCCATCCGCAAGTGACAGCCAAAGGCCGCCTTTCAACCAAAGACCATGCGGTCTTCGGTGTTATCCGGTATTAGCTCCGGTTTCCCGGAGTTATCCCGGTCTTGCGGGCAGGTTGCCCACGTGTTACTCACCCGTCCGCCGCTGACCAAANGCCCGCTCGACTTGCATGTATTAGGCACGCCGCCAGCGTTCGTCCTGAGCCAGGATCAAACTCTCCAAAGAAAGTTGATTGGCTTTTCGCATTGTCCAGCTTCGGCCCGCCGCCTCTCGGGGTCAAATAACTTTCGCCTTCGGGATTGTAAATCCCTGCAGGCGAAGAACATTTGCCCATCGCGGCGACCCGCGAGCCTCAGCTTTTCTTATGACGCTTGCGTTTTGTTTAGTTTTCAAGGAGCTTTTTCGCTGTCCCTTAATGATGACAGCTATTAAATAATAACCCATGGACAACGAAAAGTCAACAACTTTTTTATTTCTTTACCGTCACAAGCAATGTTGATTGTATCATGTGGATGTTGTTTAGGCAATAGTATTTTTTGGAACTGACACTGATCAACCTTGCACCATTTCCTCGATATATATGTCCCGCTGAACGCTTAGTGACAGCAACTGTCCGGTTTCGATGATCTTGACGATCGGCCGGGCTGGCTCGTCCGAAGGAATAAACATAACTTCAGCCATTTCGCCGTTGGAGAGTTTGACGACGGCTCCTGTTTGTAGGCCGATGAGATTGTTCACCAGCGCGGCGACAGCTTCTGTACTCAGTTTGCCGAACTGCTCCCTTTGCATCGTTTCAATGGCCCGAAACGGCGACTGTTTGCGACGGTATAACCGTTCTGAAGTCATGGCATGGTAGACATCAGCGACGGCAACGATCTGGCTGTAAGGGTGAATTCTTTCTGCTTTTACTCCGAGCGGGTAGCCGCTGCCGTCATTTCGTTCATGATGTTGCAACACAGCAAGTTTTGCCCCATGGTTTAGCGCAGGGATTTTTTGCACCATGCGGTAGCTGAAGACAGGGTGCTGCTTTACTTCATTGAACTCGGCTTCAGTGAGCGCCGACGGATTTGTCAAAATTCTCTTACTTACTTTCGCCATGCCACAGTCTGCTAGCACACCGGCAAGGGCGATTTGGTGGCATTCCCCTTCGCTGTATCCAAGCTGCATGGCCAAAAAGCCCGCGAGCAGCCCGACGCTGACGGCATGATGGTGCAAATATTCGTCCTTTGTTGCGTAATGATGCAACATAAGCAACTCCCGTTTTTGGCCCGCCATTCGTTCAAAAAGCGAAATGATGACCCCTCTGATTTCGCCGATATCAACCGGCAAACCGGCTTGCCACGATTGAAACCATGTTTTGTATCGTTGGACCGCCTCTAAGTAGAAGGCCATCGGCTGTTTGGCAACCGCCGTTGATGCGGAATCGACGTTGGGAAATGGTTCACCGTTAGCAAGCAATGGTTCAACGTCCACTTCCTCAACGAGGAATTTTTCAAGTACGAGTAGCAACGGTTTCGTGATCACGGTGTTTTTCGGTATAATTGGACGTTTCGTCTTGCCGAGCACATCTTCAGCGAGCACGCATCCTTCGCGAAGCTGGGAGCGTTTCACACGGACCATCGATTAGTGCCCCCTTTGTCTTTTTTTCTCTGTATTTCTATCGTAACATGATTTTGGCCGCGATGGCAGGCTTTTGAAACAGAAAAACGACGCCCCGCGCCTATAGGCGAAGCGCCGTTTCCGTTAGGCTGAATGATCTTCTTCTTTATTCCTCGTCCCTTTCTTCCTCAGGCACTTTCGCCACCGTAGCGACGCACTCATGCCCATCTTCGCCAGAGAGGCGAATGAGCTTAACGCCTTGGGCGATTCTTCCCGTCCGAGAAATATCGCTGACGGCAATGCGAATGAGCACGCCGCCGGTCGTGATCACCATGACGTCTTCATTGCCGACGACGGTTGTCACCGCAACGACAGGACCGTTTTTATCCGTGACGTTGCACGTTTTCAATCCTTTGCCCCCGCGGCTTTGCACGCGGTATTCCGAGGCCGGAGTGCGCTTGCCGAACCCTTTTTTCGTGACGACAAGCACATCATGATGGTCTTCTAAAATTTCCATGCCAACTACTTCATCCCCGTCATCAAGCGTGATCGCTTTGACTCCAGTCGCGCTGCGGCCCATCGCCCGCACGTCGGTTTCCGGAAAACGGATGAGCATGCCGTTTTTCGTACCGATGATCAAATGCTTTTTGCCATCCGTCAGCCGGACAGAAATCAGTTCATCCCCTTCGCGCAAATGGATGGCGATAAGCCCGTTGTTGCGAATATGGGCGAACGCTGAAAGCGGGGAACGTTTGGCAATTCCTTGCTTTGTCGCAAACACGAGGTAGCGTTCATCGCTAAACTCGCTTTCAATCGGAATCATGGCGTTGATCCACTCATCTTTATCGAGCTCAAGCAAGTTGATGATCGGCAGCCCTTTGGCTGTGCGGCCGAATTCCGGAATCTCGTAGCCTTTTGCCTGATATACTTTCCCTTTATTCGTGAAAAACAGCACGGTGTCATGAGTCGACGTAATGAGCAAATGTTCGACAAAATCGTCTTCCGCCGTATGCATGCCTTGCACGCCCCGTCCGCCGCGTTTTTGGCTCCGGTACGTCGATAAAGGCAAGCGCTTGATGTAGCCTTTATGAGTAAGCGTGATGACGACATGCTCTTGTGGAATTAAATCCTCGTCATCGAACTGCTCAACGGCTCCTGAAACGATTTCCGTGCGCCGCTCATCGTTGAACCGCTCCTTAATTTCGCTCAGTTCATCGCGAATGATTTGCAATACTTTCTCTTCGTCGGCCAATACGCCTCTCAGTTCTGCGATCAGACGGACAAGGTCTTGGTATTCTTGTTCGATTTTTTCCCGCTCAAGGCCGGTTAACCGTTGCAGGCGCATATCCAAAATCGCCTGCGCTTGCCGTTCACTGAGTGAGAACCGCGCCATCAGCCCTTCGCGCGCCGCCTCCGTTGTCTGTGAGCGGCGGATGAGGTCGATCACTTCATCCAAATGGTCAAGGGCGATGCGCAACCCTTCCAGAATGTGAGCACGCGCCTCGGCTTTTTTCAGCTCAAACGCCGTCCGCCGGCGGATGACGGTTTTTTGATGGTTTAAATAATGCTCCAAACACTCTTTTAAGTTCAGCACTTTCGGCTCGCCGTTTACCAAAGCAAGCATGTTGATGCCAAAACTCGTTTGCAATGCCGTATGTTTGTACAAATTGTTCAACACAACCTTCGCGTTGGCATCGCGCCGCACTTCGATAACGATGCGCATGCCGCTCCGATCCGACTCGTCGCGCAAGTCGGTGATGCCGTCAATTTTTTTGTCGCGCACAAGTTCGGCGATCCGCTCGATCAGTTTCGCCTTGTTTACTTGGTAAGGGAGCTCGGTCACAATGATCGTTTCCTTGCCGTTTGGCTGCTGCTCGATTTCGGCCTTGGCGCGCAATGTAATGGAGCCGCGACCCGTTTCGTACGCCTTGCGGATGCCGCTGCGGCCGATAATTTGTCCAGCGGTTGGAAAGTCAGGTCCTGGGATGTATTCCATCAAATCGGCAACCGTCATCTCCGGATTTTGGCTTAATGCCAACAAGGCATCAATCACTTCGCCAAGCTGGTGCGGCGGAATGTTCGTCGCCATTCCGACAGCGATGCCGGATGAACCGTTGACAAGCAAATTAGGAAACCGGGACGGCAGCACGACCGGTTCTTTTTCCGAACCGTCATAGTTGTCTTGATAGTCAATCGTGTCTTTGTTGATATCGCGCAAAAGCTCCATGGCGATTTTCGACATGCGCGCTTCCGTGTAGCGCATCGCTGCTGCCGCGTCGCCGTCAATCGATCCGAAGTTGCCATGTCCGTCGACAAGCATGTAGCGGTAGTTGAAATCTTGCGCCATGCGCACCATCGTGTCATACACGGCGGCATCCCCGTGCGGATGATATTTCCCGATCACTTCGCCGACGATGCGAGCCGACTTTTTATACGGTTTATCGGCAGTCATGCCGAGGTCGTGCATGGCATATAAAATGCGGCGATGCACCGGCTTCAGCCCGTCGCGCACGTCCGGCAGGGCGCGCGAAACGATGACGCTCATCGCATAGTCAAGAAACGAAGAACGCATTTCCTGGCTGATGTTCACTTCGCGGATGCGCGGTTGTTCGTGTTCTGCCATTCGTTCAAACCTCCCTTTGAAACCTCCTCCAGTCCGGACCGCCCGGCCAGGCGGACGCGGACGGACGGCGGGCGCCGCTTCGCTCGCGCGCCGGGTGTCCCCGTCGGCAAGGTGAAGCGAGGAGGGCGGCTGATTCCCTCTTTTTTTATCCTAAATGTCCAAGTTTTTCACATAACGGGCATTTTCTTCGATGAACTGGCGGCGCGGCTCAACTTTATCGCCCATTAAAATTTCAAACGTTTCATCTGCGTCAATGGCGTCTTGCAAGCTCACTTGCAGCAACGTTCTCGTTTCCGGATTCATCGTCGTTTCCCAAAGTTGCTCCGGATTCATTTCGCCCAATCCTTTATAGCGTTGAATCGTCGGTTTTGGCTGGTCCGGCAGCTCGGCAAGGATTTTCTCAAGCTGGCGGTCGTTGTAAGCGTAACGCACCTGTTTTCCCTGCTCGATTTTATACAGCGGCGGCTGAGCGATATAAATGTAGCCGTGTTCAATCAATTCCCGCATATAACGGTAAAAAAATGTTAAAAGAAGCGTGCGAATATGGGCCCCGTCAACATCGGCGTCGGTCATGATGATGACCTTATGGTAACGCGCCTTTGAGATGTCAAACTCTTCGCCAATGCCCGTGCCAAGGGCGGTAATAATCGCCCGCACCTCATTGTTCGACAAAATTTTGTCCAAGCGCGCTTTTTCCACGTTAAGGATTTTCCCGCGCAGCGGCAAAATCGCTTGGAAATGGCGGTCGCGCCCTTGTTTCGCGGAGCCGCCGGCCGAATCGCCCTCGACGACATACAGCTCGCTGATCGACGGGTCTCTTGACGAACAGTCAGCCAGTTTGCCCGGCAAATTGGAAATTTCAAGCGCACTTTTGCGCCGCGTCAGTTCGCGCGCTTTTTTCGCCGCCAGCCGCGCCCGCGCCGCCATCATGCCTTTTTCGACGATTTTTCGGGCAATCGTCGGATTTTCAAGCAAAAACGTTTCAAATTGTTCGGAAAAGACAGCGTCGGTCACCGTGCGCGCATCGCTGTTGCCGAGCTTCGTTTTCGTTTGCCCTTCAAACTGCGGCGATGGATGCTTGATCGACACGATGGCCGTCAGCCCTTCGCGCACATCTTCGCCAGTCAAATTCGTGTCGTTTTCTTTAAAAATTTGCTGCTTGCGAGCGTAATCATTGATAATGCGCGTCAGCGCCATTTTAAAGCCAGATTCATGTGTGCCGCCTTCATGCGTATGAATGTTGTTGACAAACGAATAAATATTGCTCGTATAGCCGTCGTTGTACTGCAAGGCGATTTCTACGGCAATGCCGTCACGCTCGCCAGCGATATAAATTGGCTCTTCGTGCAGCACTTCTCGTGTTCGGTTCAAATGACGGACGTATGAACGAATGCCGCCTTCGTAAACATATTCGTTTTTTCGGCTGTCAACCCGTTCGTCCGTCAGCGTGATTTTTAAGCCGCGATTTAGAAAGGCGAGCTCACGCAACCGAGTGGCCAGCGTTTCATAGTCAAATTCGGTCGTCTCAGTGAAAATTTCCGGGTCCGGCTTAAAACGGGTCGTCGTTCCGGTCCGGTCTGTCTCGCCGATGACTTGCAAGTCGGTGCACGGTTCTCCGCGCTCGTACCGCTGGTAATGGATTTTTCCATCCCGATAGACGTAAACTTCGAGCCATTCCGATAAGGCGTTGACGACCGAAGCGCCAACGCCGTGCAAGCCGCCGGACACTTTATAGCCCCCTCCGCCAAATTTCCCACCGGCATGAAGGACGGTCATAATGACTTCGACGGCGGGACGCCCGGTCGCCTCGTGAATGTCAACCGGAATGCCACGCCCGTTGTCGGCGACGGTGATGCTGTTGTCTTTGCCGATCGTCACATCGATGTTTGTGCAATAGCCCGCCAACGCCTCGTCGATGCTGTTGTCGACGATTTCCCAAACGAGATGGTGCAGTCCTTTCGGCCCCGTCGAGCCGATGTACATCCCCGGGCGCTTGCGGACCGCTTCAAGGCCTTCAAGCACTTGGATTTGGCTTGCATCGTACGTCTGCTCAACCCGTTGTTCCATTGTCATGCCTGATCACCTACGCTTTCTTTGCAAACGTTCAACGGTCTCGCGGTCAAGAAGGAGCGGTTACCGAACCAGAATGGACTCGATAAATAGCCGCTTCTTGAATGATATCGTGCTTAATGCCGTCAATGCTTGTTGTTGTGACAAAAGTTTGCACTTTTTTCCGGATGGCATCAAGGAGGTGGGTTTGCCGAAAGTCATCAAGTTCTGA
This sequence comes from Geobacillus thermopakistaniensis, assembly GCF_000498995.1. Lineage (NCBI taxonomy): Bacteria > Bacillati > Bacillota > Bacilli > Caryophanales > Anoxybacillaceae > Geobacillus > Geobacillus thermopakistaniensis. The sequence continues at coordinate 45,127 of NZ_AYSF01000100.1, read as the reverse complement.
CAACACATCATCCAGCAATAAAATGGGGTAATCGCCTAACTCGGAAAAGATGAGCTCAAGTTCTGCCAGCTTGACCGCTAGCGCGGTTGTACGTTGTTGCCCCTGGGAACCGAAAGTTTGCACGTTTTTTCCATTCACGAAAAACGCGATGTCATCACGATGCGGGCCGACCAGCGTTGTTCCCCGCTGAACTTCCCGTTCCCTCATGGCGGCGAACGTTTCACTGTATGCTTCTACTATTCTCGACAATTCCGCCTTTTCTGATACGTCGACCGACGGTTCGTATCGGATGCAAAGCTGTTCGGCGCCGCGGCTGATTTCATAGTGGATTGGCATCGCCCATTGCTCAAGCAGCGACAAAAACTGGCGGCGCCGCAGCGTAATTTTGGCCGCCAGCAATACAAGCTGCTCAGTTAACACATCAAGAACCGCCTCATCGCTCCGCTCGCGCGCCTGCATCATTTTTAAGTAATGATTGCGTTGTTGCAGCAGCTTTTGGTATTGGCTCAAATCATGTATATACACAGGCGACACTTGCCCGATTTCCATATCGACAAATCGGCGCCGCACTTGCGGACTTCCCTTGACTAAATTCAAGTCTTCGGGAGCAAACATGACGACATTCAAATGGCCGACGTATTGGCTGAGCCGCTGCTGTTCAATATGGTTGCATCTTGCTTTTTTTCCTTTTTTTGAAATAAGCAACTCAAGCGTTAACGACCCGCTTCGTTTTTCCGCTCTTCCTTCTATTTTAGCATACTCTTCATTCCAACGGATAAGGTCTTTATCGTTGGACGTGCGGTGCGACTTCGCCATAGCCAAAACATAAATGGCCTCCATCATGTTCGTCTTTCCTTGGGCATTTTCTCCTAAGATGACGTTCACGCCCTCACCAAAATTCAGCGTTTCATACTCATAATTCCGGTAATTCGTCAACGTTAAGTTGGTCAAAAACACCGAACCTTCACCTACTCCGCTTTTACGACGACGAACGTGCCAAACGGTTCAATGTCGATCCGGTCGCCGTCTCTCAGCTTTCGCCCGCGCCGGTTTTCCCGTTCTCCATTGACAAGCACGTGATGTTCCTGCAAAAACCATTTGGCCGCACCGCCAGTATCGATCAATCGCACAAGTTTCAAAAGCTGCCCCAGCGTAATCGTTTCCGTTGTAATCGTCACCCGTTGTTCCATCCGTGTCATCGCTCGCTTTCCTTCAAACTGCCTATTCTTTTATTTTACCGAAAAATCCGCCCACTCGCAAAGAAAGCCGATGGGAAGGATGGGCATAGATGTTGCCCGCCTTCTCATCGGACTTGAGAAAAAGCAGCGTTGTCGGGCGGCTTTTGCCCTTGAAGCTGAATGGTTTTCGCCAATAGGAGGGCGGTGGGTCAATATGTTCTCACCGGCAAAATGAGCTGAAGCATCGAATCGGTATGAAGCGGGCGCAACAGGAACGGCCGCATGGCCCCAGTGAAGCTGATTTGAATGTCTGTTCCATCAAGCGCCCGCAACGCGTCCATCATATATTTCGCGCTGAACGAAATGTTCAACTCTTCCCCTTCAAGAGACTCCGTTTGCAGCTGCTCCGTCACTTTCCCGATCTCCGGAGAAATCGAAGAAATTTCGAGCATTCCTCCAGGAAGCGTCGTTAGTTTCACAACGTTGTTCCTTCCTTCTCGAGCAAGCAAGGACGCTCGGTCGATTGCCTGCAGAAACTCTTTTGTATTGACGATCATGGTCGTTTTGCTTTCTGTTGGAATCAAGCGGGCCGTCTCCGGATAGTTGCCGTCAAGCAGCCGGGAAAAGAAGAGAAGGTGCTCGGCCTTAAATAGCACTTGATTGGCTGTCATGACGATGTCCACCGGGTGGTTGCCGTCATCCAAAATTTTGCTGAGCTCATTAAGACTTTTTCCAGGGATGACGACGTTGTATGATACTTCATTTTCCGACTCAATTTTCACTTTGCGCATGGCTAAGCGATGACTGTCGGTCGCTGTGCAGACAAGCTCGCCATGTTCAACTTTCCAGTTGACACCTGTCAAGATTGGGCGCGTTTCCGATGTAGAAACGGCGAACACCGTTTGCCGAATCACGGTTTTCAATAAATCAGCCGGGATTTGAAACACGTTTTCTTCTTCAATTTGCGGCAGGCGCGGATATTCGTCGGCGTTTAGCCCATTGAGGCGGAATTCTGAGTGCCCCGAGCGGATGATCGTCAAAAAGTTGTCTTCCGTTTCGATTTCCACCGTTTGTTGCGGCAGTTTTTTCACGATTTCAGAGAAAAAGCGCGCCTGCAGTACGATGCTCCCCGGTCTTTTCACGTCAACGAGCAACTTGCCTTCTTTTTCAAGCGGAATAAACGATTCAATTGAAATGTCGGAATCGCTTCCGGTCAGCGTTACTCCCGAGGCGGTTGCTGTTAGTTTGATTCCGGTCAAAATCGGAATCGTCGTTCTTGTCGATACGGCTTTCATCACGTCTTGGACGCTCTTGGCCAACGCTTCGCGGTCAATGGAAATGTTCACGTTGCTGTTCCTCCCCGTTTCTTTAGATCGTCGGAAATAAATTATAAAAATATAAAAATAAAAACCGTAGTACTAGTCGTATGGCTTGTTAGTATGTGGATAAACAAAAAAAGCGAAGCAAGCACAGCCTGTCCACATGTGGATAAGCTGTGCATAAAACCGAGACAGTTGTTCACAGTTGCTTCAGCTTTTCTTGAATCTCTTGTATATGCCTTTGCAGCTGCGTATCGGTTTGCAAAAGCTTTGATATTTTTTCATGGGCGTGGATGACGGTTGTATGATCGCGTCCCCCAAATTCATCGCCGATTTTCGGCAACGAACAGTCGGTCAGTTCGCGGGAGAGATACATGGCAATTTGCCGAGGGAACGCGACCGATTTTGTTCGCTTTTTCGCTTTAAAATCTTCCATCTTGATGTTGAAATGCTGTCCAACAACGCGCTGAATGTCTTGAATCGTGATTACCTTCGGCTTTGCGCTCGGGATGATGTCTTTCAATGCCTCTGCTGCCAAGTCAGCGGTGATCTCTTTGTTGATGAGCGACGAATAAGCGACGACGCGAATGAGAGCGCCCTCAAGCTCGCGGATGTTCGAGTCAATTTGATTGGCGATATAAAGCATTACCTCGTTTGGAATGTCAAACCCCTCCGCCTTCGCCTTTTTGCGGAGGATAGCGATCCGCGTCTCCAAATCAGGCGGCGTAATGTCGGTGATGAGCCCCCACTCAAAGCGCGAACGCAAGCGGTCTTCGAGTGTTGGGATTTCTTTCGGCGGTCGATCGCTTGAGATGACGATTTGCTTGCTCTCCTCGTGCAGCGTATTAAACGTATGGAAAAATTCTTCTTGCGTTTGTTCTTTTCCGGCCAAAAACTGAATATCATCGATCAGTAGGACGTCAACGTTCCGATACTTGTTGCGAAAGTCGTCAGGGCGGTTGTCTCGGATGGCGTTAATAAACTCATTCGTAAATTTCTCTGAAGATAAATAGACCACTTTCGCCGATGGGTTATGTTCAATCACGTAATGACCGATCGCGTGCATTAAGTGTGTTTTTCCAAGTCCGACGCCGCCATAGATAAACAAGGGGTTGTATGCTTTGGCCGGAGCCTCAGCGACCGCCAGTGAAGCGGCATGGGCGAACCGGTTGCCGGAGCCGATGACAAACGTATCGAACGTGTATTTCGGATTTAACATGCTTTGTGGGAAATCGTTTGTCTCTTCATACGGTTTCCGTTGCTTTTTCTTAGATGACTGGAACTCTAGTTCTTCATCATCCTGATTTGGCGGAATGATAAACTTGACGGCCAATTCTTCGCCCGTGATGGTGTAGATCGTTTCCGCAATCAAATGAGAGTAGCGAGAATCAAGCCAATCTCTAGCAAACTCGTTCGGGGCTACGATGACGAGCGTGTCACCTCGTAAAGAGTGGGCTTTTGTTGACTTGAGCCAAGTTTCAAAGCTCGGCTTGCTGATTTTTTGTTCAATCTCCGCGAGCACGCGATCCCATAAGTCATGGATATTTTCCACCCGTTGCCCCTCCCTTAAGTCAGAGGATGATCGTTTGTTTAAAAAAATAAGTTTGTGGAAAAAGCATATTAAGGAAATAAAGAAGCTTTTCGACAAAATCCACCATCTGTGGGTAACATTATTAACGCGTTGTGAAAAAACTATCCACAATCTATCCACAAAATGTGGATAGACTCCTCTTATCCACATAATTATCCATAGTGAAAACACAATAATAATAGCAAATAAAGCGGCTTGTTGCAACGGGATTTTTTTGATTATCCACAAAATGGACGGGATGTGAAAAAATCATTATCCACACCATTGAATATGTGAAAAAAATGTCGATAAATGTTGTGGATTGTTGATAGGGAGAAAAAATTTATCCACAGCGCTGATCAGAGTTGGAAAAACGAAGAGGCGGTTGACATTTGCTAAGATTGTTCAATATAATGAGAAAGACTGCCCGTAACTGTTATTCCCTAGGGAGGTGTCATAGATGAAACGGACGTATCAACCGAATAGACGGAAACGAAGCAAAGTGCACGGATTCCGCGCGCGCATGAGCACGAGAAACGGCAGAAAAGTGTTGGCGCGCCGCCGCCGCAAAGGAAGAAAAGTTTTGTCTGCATAATAGGCCACTGAAGTTTCAGTGGTCTTTTTTCTCAATATTTTGCCGCCGGGAAATTAGGCAAATGGAGTGTTTGGGGAGAATGAAAAAAAAGTATCGGATCAAGAAAAACGAAGAGTTCCAGGAAGTGTTTCAGAGGGGCGCTTCAACGGCCAACCGCCAGTTTGTCATCTACACGCTTGACCGCCCGGAGCAGCCTTATTTTCGCATCGGGCTGTCTGTCAGCAAAAAACTTGGCAAGGCTGTCGTCCGAAATCGAATCAAGCGCTACATCCGCCAATGCTTCCTCGAATTGAAAGAGGAGATTGCCCCTGGCAAAGACTATGTCGTTATCGCTAGGCAGCCGGTGGCGGAGATGAATTATGCGGAAGTAAAAAAAAGTTTAATCCATGTGCTCCGGAAATCCGGAGGGCTGAAAAAAGGAGGCCAACCGTCGCATTCGGCTTGAAAAAATGCTCCACGCGGCAAAAAAAATGGTAAAATACATACGTGAACTTGTATATGTGGGAGGAAAAAGAAGGTGAAAAGGCGAATCAGATTCATCATTTTGTTCGGTGCGTTAGCGGCTGTGCTGGCCGGATGCACGGAAATTCACAAACCGATCACCCCGGAAAGCAAGGGGTTTTGGAACGAGTATATCGTTTATCCGCTTTCTTGGCTGATCAAATATGTCGCCGGGCTGCTCGGCGGAAGCTTTGGGTTGTCCATCATTGTCGTCACCATTTTGATCCGCTTATTGATTTTGCCGCTGATGATTCAACAGACGCGCAACGCGAAGGCGATGCAAGCGCTTCAGCCGGAAATTGAAGCGCTCCGCAAAAAATACAGCTCAAAAGACGCGCAAACTCAACAAAAGCTCCAGCAAGAGATGATGCTCTTATTCCAAAAGCACGGCGTCAACCCAATGGCCGGCTGCTTCCCGATTTTGATCCAGATGCCGATTTTAATTGGATTTTACCATGCCATCATGCGGACGAGAGAAATTGCCCAACATAATTTTTTATGGTTTGACCTTGGCGAAAAAGACCCGTACTACATTTTGCCGGTCATTGCCGGCGTGACGACGTTCATCCAGCAGAAAATCATGATGGCCGGCTCCGCTCAGCAAAATCCACAAATGGCGATGATGCTTTGGATGATGCCGATTATGATCGTCATTTTCGCGATCAACTTCCCAGCTGCTTTGTCGCTTTACTGGGTCGTCGGAAATATTTTCTCCATTGTGCAAACGTATCTCATTAAAGGGCCGGAGATTGCCGCCCATTCAGGAGGAGCGAAAAAGTGAAAGAAGTGACCGCGACTGCCCGGACAGTCGAAGAGGCGGTGCAGTTGGCGCTCGCGCAGCTTGGCGTGCCTCGAGAGCGTGCGGTTATTGTTGTGCTCGATGAAGGGAAAAGAGGTTGGTTTGGCTTGTTTGGCGGCCGGCCGGCGGTTGTGAAAGCCGTGCTGAAAATCGACCCGGTTGAGGAGACGGTTCGCTTTTTGCAGCAAGTCATCGCGCAAATGGGGGCGGAAGGGGCAAGCATCGAAGCCGTCCGCCGCGGCAAGCAGGTGACGCTTCATGTGCACGGGGGGCCGGTCGGTCTATTGATCGGCAAGCACGGGCAAACGTTAAACGCTCTTCAGTTTTTGGCGCAGCTCGTCGCCAACCGCCATGCTGACGAATACGTGTCGATTGCCGTCGATGTCGAAAATTACCGCGAACGAAGGGAAAAGGCGCTGATCGAACTGGCGCACAAGCTGGCCGCCCGGGCGGTGAAGACGGGAAAAGAAGTAAGGTTGGAGCCGTTGCCGGCGCATGAACGGAAGATCATCCATGCAGCGCTGGCTGACAACAAGCACGTCTTGACCTATTCCGTTGGCGTTGATCCGCACCGTTCGATTGTCGTCGCTCCGAAAACAGGCAAAATGTCGCCGAAAAAAGAGGCGCCTCGCTAAACTGTAGAGAGGCGGCCTCTTTTTTTACGGTATTGGCGCCGCCTGGAAGATTGGCGATGGAAATGGGGGAAACGCTCCAGCAAGAGCTTCTTCAAATGGGGAAACAGCGCAGCAACGGTCTTTTTTGCCTATCCGTCCAGATGATTGTGAAGCAATCACTAGTTTCCACCAACTTTTTTTTGACGGCCGCCGCTTATATTTTTCAACAACCGCGTTGAGCGCGCTGTATTGTTATTCACATGTGGATAAGTTAAAATTGAACTAAGTGAATATGCACAAGGAAAAAAAGCGGCCAAAACGGGCTGTGGATATAGAGAAAGCGGAGCAAAGAGAGGTGAACAGCTTTGACGGAATTTGATACGATCGCCGCCATTTCGACGCCGATGGGCGAAGGGGCGATTGCCATCGTTCGGTTGAGCGGAGATCAAGCGGTTGAGATCGCTGACCGGCTTTTCCGCAGCCCGAGCGGAAAGCGGCTCAAAGACGTTCCATCACACACGATCCACTACGGGCATATCATCGATCCGAAAAGCGGACGGGTCGTTGAAGAAGTAATGGTATCAGTTATGCGCGCACCGAAGACGTTTACGCGCGAGGACGTGGTCGAGATCAACTGCCATGGCGGGTTTGTTTCCGTCAATCGGGTGCTGCAGCTCGTGCTGGCAAACGGGGCGCGGCTCGCCGAGCCGGGGGAGTTTACGAAGCGGGCGTTTTTAAATGGGCGCATCGATTTATCTCAAGCTGAGGCAGTCATCGACCTGATCCGCGCCAAAACCGACCGAGCGATGAACGTCGCCCTACAGCAAATGGAAGGGCGCCTGTCAAAATTGATTCGCGAGTTGCGGCAGACGATTTTGGAGACGCTGGCACATGTTGAAGTCAATATCGATTATCCGGAATACGATGATGTCGAAGAAATGACGCCGCGCCTTTTGCGGGAAAAGGCGGAATATGTGCGCGGGCAAATTGAAAAGCTGCTGTCGACCGCCGCGCAAGGAAAAATATTGCGCGAAGGGCTGGCAACGGTCATCATCGGGCGGCCGAACGTCGGCAAATCGTCGCTTTTGAATGCGCTCGCCCATGAAAATCGGGCGATCGTCACCGATATTCCGGGGACGACGCGCGACGTCATCGAGGAATATGTCAACGTCCGGGGCGTACCGCTTCGCTTGATCGATACGGCTGGCATCCGCGAAACCGAAGATGTCGTCGAACGGATCGGCGTCGAGCGCTCGCAGCAAATGTTGAAGCGGGCCGACTTAATTTTGCTCGTTTTGAATTATCATGAACCGCTGACGGAAGAGGACGAGCGGCTGTTTGCCATGATCGAGGGAATGGACGCCATCGTCATTGTGAATAAAACCGATTTGCCCCGGCGGATCGATATGGAGCGGGTCAAGGAGCTGGCGGCCGGCCGGCCGGTCGTGGGGACATCCCTGTTGCATGAACAAGGAATTGATGAACTGGAGAAGGCGATTGCTGACCTGTTTTTTGGGGGTGAGCTGGAAGCCGGCGATTTGACGTACGTTTCAAACTCTCGCCATATCGCCTTGCTCGAGCAGGCGAAAACAGCGATCGAGGATGCCTTGGCCGGCATTGACGCCGGCATGCCGGTTGATCTCGTCCAAATCGATTTGCGCCGGGCATGGGAGTTGCTTGGCGAAATCATTGGTGATACGGTCCATGAAAGCTTGATTGATCAGCTGTTTGCTCAGTTTTGTTTAGGAAAATAAGCGAGGAGGAAATGCCATATGGATTACCATGGAGGAACGTATGACGTCATTGTCGTTGGCGCTGGCCATGCCGGCTGCGAAGCGGCATTAGCTTCGGCGCGCATCGGGGCGAAGACGCTTGTCATTACGCTCAACCTCGATATGATCGCGTTCATGCCGTGCAACCCGTCGATCGGCGGCCCGGCGAAAGGAATCGTCGTGCGCGAAATCGACGCTCTCGGCGGGGAAATGGCAAAAAACATTGACAAAACATACATTCAAATGCGGATGCTAAACACCGGCAAAGGGCCAGCCGTCCGCGCGCTTCGGGCGCAAGCCGATAAAGTGCTGTACCAGCGGGAAATGAAAAAAACACTCGAAAATCAAGAAAATTTGACGCTTCTGCAAGGAAAAGTCGAGCGGCTGATCGTCGAAGACGGCGTTTGCAAAGGTGTCATCACTCACACGGGGGCGCATTATTACGCCAAGGCGGTCGTCATTACGACCGGGACGTTTTTGCGCGGGGAAATCATCATCGGAGACATTAAATATTCGAGCGGCCCGAACAACCAGCAACCGTCGATTAAGCTGTCCGAGCATTTAGAAGAGCTTGGGTTTGAGCTTGTTCGCTTCAAAACGGGCACGCCGCCGCGCGTCAACAGCCGGACGATCGACTACAGCAAAACGGAAATTCAGCCGGGGGACAAGGAGCCGCGCGCGTTTTCGTACGAGACGACAAAATACATCACTGATCAGCTGCCGTGCTGGCTGACGTACACGACGGAGGAAACACACCGCATCATCGATGAAAACTTGCACTTGTCGCCGATGTACTCCGGCATGATCAAAGGAACCGGGCCGCGCTATTGCCCATCGATCGAGGATAAAGTCGTCCGGTTCCACGATAAGCCGCGCCATCAAATTTTCCTCGAGCCGGAAGGGCGGGAAACAGAAGAAGTGTACGTGCAAGGGTTGTCAACAAGTTTGCCGGAACATATCCAGCGCAAGCTGCTCGAGACGATCCCGGGACTTGAGAAGGCGCAGCTCATGCGGGCTGGCTATGCGATCGAGTATGATGCCATCGTGCCGACGCAGCTATGGCCGACGCTCGAGACGAAGCTTGTGAAAAACTTGTATACCGCAGGGCAAATCAACGGCACGTCCGGCTATGAAGAAGCGGCGGGCCAAGGCATTATGGCCGGCATTAACGCCGCCCACCGTGCGCTCGGCCGCGAAGAAATCATTTTAAGCCGTTCTGATGCCTATATCGGCGTTTTAATCGACGACTTGGTGACGAAAGGGACGAATGAGCCGTACCGCCTGCTGACGTCGCGTGCCGAGTACCGGCTTTTGCTTCGCCATGACAACGCCGATTTGCGCCTGACCGAGCTCGGCTATCGGATCGGTCTCATTTCCGAAGAGCGGTATCAAAAATTTTTGGCGAAAAAAGAGGCGATCGAACGAGAGAAAAAGCGGCTGCAAACGGTGATCATCAAACCGACGCCAAAAGTGCAGGAAGTCATCCGTGAAGCGGGTGGAAGCGAGCTGAAAGACGGCATTCGCGCCGCCGATTTGCTCCGACGCCCGGAGATGACGTACGAGCACATCCGAAAACTGGCGCCGGCTGACGAGGAGATCGCTCCGGAAGTGGCTGAGCAAGTCGAAATTCAAATCAAGTACGAGGGCTACATCCAAAAATCGTTGCAAGAAGTCGAACGGCTCAAAAAAATGGAAAACAAAAAAATCCCGGAAGATATCGATTACGACGCCATCCAAGGGCTTGCAACCGAGGCGCGGCAAAAGCTCAAACAAGTGCGCCCGCTTTCGATCGCCCAGGCGTCGCGCATTTCCGGCGTCAATCCGGCCGATATTTCGATATTATTAGTGTATTTGGAACAAGGAAGAATCGCGCGCGTGTCGAATGAATAAACAATGAGGGAAAGGATTGGCTTATGGAGGCGACACAATTTCAAACCATGCTCGAAGAGAGGGGAATTCTCCTCTCTTCCCGGGCGCTTGCGCAGTTTGAGCGCTATTACGAACTGCTCGTTGAGTGGAACGAGAAAATGAATTTGACCGCTATTACGGACAAGCCCGGCGTCTATGTGAAGCACTTTTTCGACTCGGTGTCCCCGGCTTTTTACTACGACTTTTCAGCGCCGCTTGCGCTTTGCGACGTCGGATCCGGGGCGGGATTTCCGAGCCTTCCGCTCAAAATTTGTTTTCCGCATTTGCGCGTTTCCATCGTTGATTCGCTGCAAAAACGCATCCGTTTTTTAGAGCATCTGATCACCGAGCTCGGGCTTGCGGACGTGGCGCTTTACCACGAACGCGCTGAGACGTTCGCCCGTCAAAAGGGGATGCGCGAATCATTTGACGTCGTCACGGCCAGAGCGGTGGCGCGCATGCCAGTGCTTGTCGAACTTTGCCTTCCGCTCGTGAAAATGGGCGGGACATTCATTGCGATGAAAGCTGCTTCGGCGCTCGAGGAGCTGAAAGAGGGAAACAAGGCGATTTCTGTGCTTGGCGGAGAAGTGACGGCGACGGAAACGTTCACGTTGCCGTTTGACGAAGGCGAACGAACGATCATTTTCATCCAAAAAATGAGAAAAACGCCGAACCAATACCCGCGCAAACCGGGAACGCCGAACAAACAACCGATTCAGTAGCGTCTTTGCGGGCGGGGGAGGGCTTTGCCGGCTGAAAGAGAGAAACAAGCTGTTTCGCTCCCCGCCTTCGTCCCGCGCCAAAAAACCGACCGTAAGGCGGCGTATGCCGGGCGAGACAGAGACATTTTGGCCAAGTATGTCCAAAGGTGGTGTAGGGGGATGAAGCATCCATTTTCGCGCTTGTTCAGCTTTGGAGAAAAAGAACAGGAAGAAATGGAGGAAAAGCAAGAGCGGGAGGAAGTTCGCCACATTCCGGTCAAAAGCATTATTCCGAACCGCTTTCAGCCGCGCACGATGTTTGATGAAGAGAAGATCGACGAGTTGGCGCTGACGATCCGCACGCACGGCATCATCCAGCCGATCGTCGTCCGCGAATGCGGGAACGGACGGTTTGAAATCATCGCGGGCGAGCGGAGATGGAGAGCGGTGCAAAAGCTTGGCTGGACGGAAATCCCCGCGATCATCAAAAACTTAAATGACAAAGAAACCGCCTCCGTCGCCCTCATTGAAAACTTACAGCGCGAAGAGTTGACGCCGATTGAAGAGGCGATGGCGTACGCCAAATTGATCGAGCTCCATGATTTGACGCAAGAAGCGCTCGCTCAGCGGCTCGGCAAAGGACAGTCGACGATCGCCAATAAGCTGCGTCTGCTGAAACTCCCGCAAGAGGTGCAAGAGGCGCTCTTGCAACGGGCGATTACGGAACGTCATGCGCGCGCATTGATTGCCTTGAAAGATAAAGAAAAACAGCTGAAACTGCTGCAAGAAATCATCGACAAACAGTTGAATGTCAAGCAGACGGAAGATCGGGTGTTAAAGCTGCTCGAGGCGGGGGAACGGAAGCCAAAACCGAAGCGAAAGGCGTTCAGCCGCGATATGCGCATCGCCGTCAACACGATCCGCCAGTCGCTTTCCATGGTCGAAAGCAGCGGGGTGTCCGTTCAATCGGAAGAAGAAGAATTCGATGACTACTATCAAATTACGATTCGAATCGCGAAAAAATAACGAAAGTCACCTTTTGCCTCATCAAGCACTGCTGATGGGGTTTTTTCTTTCAGAAAACAAAGTCATTTTCCTGTTTTCGTGCTAAAATAAAATGGATTGAGGAAGAGATAGAGGTAGGTGGCATCGTGGGAAAAGTCATTGCTATTGCAAACCAAAAAGGCGGAGTTGGAAAAACGACGACGGCGGTCAATTTATCGGCATGTTTGGCGCATCTTGGAAAAAAAGTGCTGCTTGTTGACGCCGATCCGCAAGGAAATGCGACGAGCGGCATCGGCATTGAGCGAGGCGATGTGGACGAATGCATTTACAATGTCATCATTGGCGACATGAAAGCAAAAGATGTCATTCGACCGACGGACATCGAAAATTTATACGTCATTCCAGCGACGATCCAGCTCGCCGGCGCAGAAATTGAGCTCGTCTCGGTCGTTTCCCGCGAAATCCGGCTGAGAAACGCGATCGAGCCGCTGAAAGACAAATACGACTTCATTATTATCGATTGTCCTCCTTCGCTCGGCTTGCTGACGCTCAACGCGTTGACAGCGGCCAATTCTGTGCTCATCCCTGTCCAATGCGAATATTATGCGTTAGAAGGGCTCAGCCAGCTGCTTAACACGATCCGGCTTGTGCAGCGGCACTTAAACTATGATTTGCGCCTCGAAGGCGTTCTGTTGACGATGCTTGATGCAAGGACGAATCTAGGCTTGCAGGTCATTCAAGAAGTCAAAAAGTATTTCCGCGAAAAGGTGTACCAGACGATCATCCCGCGAAACGTGCGGCTGAGTGAGGCGCCAAGCCATGGCAAGCCGATCATTTTGTACGATGTGAAATCGCGGGGGGCGGAAGTGTATTTGGAACTGGCGAAGGAGGTGCTTGAACGTGGCTAAAGGTCTCGGCAAAGGCATCAGTGCGCTGTTTGACAACCTTTCTCTCAATGAACTTAATGGGAAAGAGGAAACGGTGCGGGAAGTAAGCATTCACGACCTTCATCCAAACCCGTACCAGCCGCGGAAAACGTTTCAGCCTGAGGCGATTGAGGAGTTGAAGCAATCGATTTTGCAGCACGGCATTTTGCAGCCGCTCATCGTCCGCCGTGTACCGAACGGATTTGAAATCGTCGTTGGTGAACGGCGCTATCGGGCGGCCAAAGAGGCGAATTTGCCGTCAGTGCCGGTCGTGGTGCGCGAGTTGACTGATGAGCAAATGATGGAGTTCGCCCTTCTTGAAAACTTGCAGCGCGAGGATTTGAACCCGATCGAGGAAGCGATGGCGTACAAAATGTTGATGGACAAGCTGCACTTAACCCAGGAGGAAGTCGCGAGCCGTGTTGGGAAGAGCCGTCCGCACATCGCTAATCATTTGCGTTTGTTGTCCCTCCCTTCAGATGTGCAAAAGCTGCTCATTGATGGCACACTTTCGATGGGACATGGCCGCGCGCTTTTAGGGCTGAAACAAAAAAGCAAAATGAAATCGATCGTGGAACGGACGATTCGCGAAGGGTTGAACGTCCGCCAGCTTGAAAAACTGATCCAACAAGCGAACGAAAATGTTTCACGTGAAACATCGAAGCGGAAACCGCCGGAAAAAAGCGTGTTTATTCGGGAAAGCGAATCGTTGCTGCGCGAAAAATTCGGGACGAACGTCACGATTAAACAAACGAGGAAAAGAGGAAAAATTGAAATTGAGTTTTTTTCTCCGGAAGATTTAGAGAGAATATTAGAACTGCTCGATGTGCGGTTCGACGAGTAAGTCGGCCCTTTGATCAAGGCCGGTTTATTTTTTTGCAAGAGAGGGTTGGACATCATGGTGTTGTTAGGAACGATTGTCAATGGAGTGAGCATTATCGCCGGGGCGTTGATTGGAAAATGGCTTCATCGCATCCCCGAGCGAGTGAAGGAAACGGTGATGGGGGGGATTGGGCTTGCGGTGGCGCTGCTTGGCATACAAATGGGAATGAAAAGCGAACAGTTTCTCGTTGTTATTTTCAGCCTTGTTTTCGGCGGCATTCTCGGGGAGTGGTGGAACTGGGAGGAAAAGCTGAACCGGCTCGGTCAATGGCTCGAGGTGAAAGTGAGCGGAAACGGGCAAGGAAGCATCGCTAAAGGGTTTGTCAGCGCAACGTTGTTGTTTGTCATCGGGGCGATGGCCATCGTCGGAGCGCTTGACAGCGGGCTGCGCGGCGACCATAGCGTCTTGTATACGAAATCGATTTTAGACGGCTTTGCCAGTGTCATTTTGACGACGACGCTCGGCATCGGCGTCATCTTCTCCGCCTTGCCGGTCGTTGTTTATGAGGGGAGCATCGCGCTGTTGGCGACGCAAATCGAACGGTTTGTGCCGAAGGAAGTGCTCGATTCGTTCATCGCCGAATCAACGGCGACCGGAGGCATTTTAATTATGGCCATTGGACTCAATATGCTCGGTTTGACGAACATTCGCGTGGCCAATTTGCTGCCGAGCATTCTCATTACGGCAGCCGCCGTTTTCATTCTTTCACTCGTTTAACGACCGGTTGTTTTGGCCGGACAGAAAAGAAATCCCCTCCTTGAACAGCTGACCAAGAGGGGGATTTGCTGCCTACCATAATGAATGCCGGTCTGTTGAGAGCGGAGGGGCAGCGAGCCGCTCTTTTCGGAGGATGAACCGCTCCGCTTCGTAAATGCCATTGGCGATCGTTTTCGCCATATTCATGACAAGATGGAGGCGCGTATTTTGCAGGACGAAAAACTCCATAAACCCGCTGACATTGACAACCCCAGTAATATGGGCGTCGCCGACGGGAAGGAGCTGTTTGTTGACCCCAGCCCCAGGGCGGACGGGTCCTTTGGCAATCGTGATGGCGCCGACGCTTTTCAGCCGCCCGAGGCAGGCATCGACCGCGATCATGAACGGATCGTTATGAATGAGTCGAATGGCTTCTACCTTTTCTTCCAAATTAACGGCATGGATTGGTTCTTCGAGTGTTCCGTACACGTGGAAGCGAGCCAACGGCTTCTCTTTGAGCATCGTGCCGACGAGCGGTCCAAGCGAATCGCCGGTCGAGCGGTCTGTGCCGATGCAAACGATAGCGACCGGCTGAGCGAGCGGGTCGGGAAGCAGTGAGGCGACCCGCCAAGCGATCGACGACACCGCCCCTTGCTCATCGTAAAACACGCGGTCCCTTTCCTCCTTGGATGAGTAAAATATCGATGGTATGCTCATTCGCTTCACTCCTACTTTCGTTTCAAAAGTATTAACAGTATACGGAAAATAAAAGAATGATATACATTTCATTGTTCGTTTTCTTGCCTTTTCTTCGCGATAACGGGATATCGGGCTACAAATCAGCGGCCGGTCTTGTTAAAATAAAAGCGCAGAACAAGAAAAAAGATTGAGGTGTCGCCAACGTTGAACACGATGGAAAAAACGATGAGCCGATTGTTCGCATTTTTGATAGATGAGAAATTGTGGCTCCAGATCGGAAAAGGGACGCTGAAGATTGTTCTTATCCTACTCATATGCGCCATTGCGGTGAAAGTGTTGAAAATTGCCGTTCATAACATGTTCAAAGTGCGACAGAAGGCGCCGATCCGCATTTCCGAACGGCGGGAGGCGACGCTCGTTCGGCTGCTCGACAACGTCATTACGTACGTACTATATTTTATTGCGCTCTTGATGATTTTAGATACGTTTGGCGTTCCCGTCAAAGCGCTGCTCGCCGGGGCTGGGGTCGTCGGGCTGGCCGTGGGTTTTGGCGCACAAAGCTTAGTGAAAGACATCATCACTGGATTTTTCATCATTTTTGAAGACCAGTTTGCGGTCGGCGATTATGTGCGCATTGGCAATTTTGAAGGGTATGTTGAAACGATTGGGCTTCGGGTGACGAAAATTAAAAGTTGGACCGGGGAAGTGCACATTTTGCCAAACGGCAGCATCACTCAAGTGACGAACTATTCACTGCACAACAGCCTCGCTGTCGTTGACGTCAGCATCGCCTATGAAGAAGACATTGAAGAGGCGGAGGAAGCCATCCGCGAGCTTCTTCCGCAGCTGCCGGCGAAGTATGAAGACATGGTCGCCCCGCCGGAATTGCTTGGCGTGCAAAATTTAGCCAGCTCGGAAGTCATATTGCGCATCACGTGCGAAACGAAGCCGATGCGCCATCTGGCGGTCGCTCGGGCGATCCGCAAGGAAGTAAAGCTGCTGTTGGACGAACGGGGAATCGAAATCCCATACCCACGGCTTGTGCTGCATCGCCGCGACGAACAAGAGCAGCCCGAGGCAAAGCCGCAACGGGAGCAATCGTTGTCATAGGGAGGTGGATCGATGGAAGAGAAACAGTTCGGCCTATACGATATCGTCGAAATGAAAAAGCCGCACCCATGTGGAACGAATCGTTGGAAAGTGATTCGCTTGGGCGCTGACATCCGCATTAAATGCGAAGGGTGCGCCCATAGCGTTTTGTTGCCGCGCAAAGAGTTTATCCGCAAAATGAAAAAAGTGCTCGTCAAGCATGAAGAATAAGCAAATGAATCATGGTGGCGAGGCCATGCTCTTTTGTTGCGAAGGGGAAGGGAGAAAATGACGGAAACGACGCATGTAACATCATGTCCGCTCAACTGCTGGGACGTATGCGGGCTGAAGGTGACGGTGAACGAGGGGAAAGTCGTACGGGTTGACGGCGACGAACACCATCCCATCACGAAAGGGAACATTTGCGGACGCGGGCGGATGTTGAAAGAGCGGGTAAACGCCAAAGAACGCCTTCTCTATCCGTTGAAAAAAGTAAGCGGGCAGTTCGTTCGCATTTCTTGGGAAGAGGCGCTTGATGACATCGCCGGGAAAATGCGGAAGTTGAAAGAACAATTTGGGCCGACAGCCGTGCTTCACAGCCATGATTACGCCAACAACGGGCTGCTGAAAAACCTGGACCGCCGTTTTTTTAATTGTTATGGTGGGGCAACAGAGCTTATCGGCAGCCTTTGCTGGGGCGCGGGCATTGAGGCGCAGACATGGGATTTTGGCAACGCCTACAGCCATGCGCCAGAAGATATCGACAACAGCCGCCACATCGTCATTTGGGGGCGAAACGTCGCCCGCACGAACATGCATTTATTCGAGCGGTTGCTTGCCGCGAAAAAACGCGGGGCGACAATTGTGGTCATCGATCCGCTGTTTGGCCCGACGGCGCGCATCGCCGATCAGTACGTATGCATCAAGCCGGGAATGGACGCTTTTTTGGCGATGGGCATTATGAAAGAGCTGCTTCGACTCGGGTTGGAGGACCGGGCCTTTATCAAGCAACACACAATTGGGTTTGATGATGTCAAACAACTATTGCAGACAATTTCGTTGGCGGAGATTGAGCGGCATACCGGTGTTAGCCGCGATCAAATGACGGAGCTGGCCCGGCTTTACGGGGACCGGCCGACCGCAACGTATCTTGGCCTTGGCATGCAACGCTATGCGAACGGCGGCAATACAATCCGATGGATCGATGCCCTTGTCGCCGCAAGCGGCAACGTTGGCATTCCGGGTGGAGGGGCGAATTTTGGCAACTTGCAGGTGGGCGAGTGTTTTGATAAAGCCGCATTGACGCTCCCAGAGCGGAAAACGGCATCGCGCACATGGACGATGATGAAGCAGGGAGAAGAGATATTGCGGGCGAATGATCCTCCGATCGGCATGGTGATCGTCACGTGCGGCAACCCGCTCGCTCAAGTGCCGAACACGAACTTGATGAAAAAAGCGTTCGCTTCCGTTGAAACGGTGGTTGTGTTTGAGCAGTTCATGACCGATACGGCTGCAATGGCTGATTATGTTTTGCCAGTAGCGGCTTCGTTTGAAGAGGAAGACGTCTATTGTTCATCGATGTACCATGCGTATTTGAACTACGGGCCGAAGCTTGTCGACCCGCCGGGTGAGGCGAAGCCGGACTTGTGGATTTGGACGGAGCTGGCAAAAAGGCTCGGGTTTGGGGATGATTTTGCCTATACGCGTGAGCAGTTTCTTGCGATGGCGCTCCGGCCGTTGGAGCATCACGGCATTACGCTGAAGCGATTGAAAACAGAACACCGCGTCCTTTTGCCTGTCGAACCGGTGCCATGGCGCGACCGCCGGTTTCAAACGCCAAGCGGAAAATACGAATTTACGTCAACCATCGCCAAGAAAAAAGGGATGGATGGCCGGCTGCAAATCATGTATCCGGCCGAATCGGAGGAGTCCAATCCGGCACTAGCCGCCAAATATCCGTATCGGCTGTTGACGATCCATCCGCTCCGTTCGAATCATTCGCAACATTATCCGCTCATCCCAGCGCTTCAGACAGTCCGCATTGAGGTAGCGGCTGATGTTGCTGCGGCAAAGGGTCTTGCCGATGGCGACCGGGCGCGTGTTTACAACGACCGTGGATCGCTCGTGGGAACGGTCAAGGTGCTTGATGGCGCCTACCCAGGCACGATCAACATTGACGAAGGACAATGGGGAGTGTTCGGCGGGCCGGTCAACGTCCTCACGTCCGATTTGGAGTCGGATAACGGCTGCGGCAGCGCGCTGTATGACTGTTTGGTCAATATTGAAAAAGTCACGTCGGAAGCAAAGTAAGCGGTTCACAGTTGCTTCGGATCAGTAGAAAAAAGATATGGTCGACGACAAAATGCGGTTTGAGGCTGTTGATCCGAAAAGATGATTTTGTCATTCAAGTGTTGGGAAAAGGGCGCAAACTTCCGCCTTTTTTGAAGCGGGTGGGAGAGGAAACATTCCCCGCTTGCGGCGCGCTTGTCATTTTCTGCGCCAGCCCATATAATGAGGAAAGATGTGAACGGGAAAGAGGAGTGGAACGAATGGGATTGACAGCAGGAATCGTCGGATTGCCGAACGTCGGCAAATCGACGCTGTTTAACGCCATTACAAAAGCAGGTGCTGAGTCAGCCAACTATCCGTTTTGCACAATTGAGCCGAACGTCGGTGTCGTCGAAGTGCCCGATGAGCGGCTCGATGTATTGACGGAAATGTTTCGGCCGAAGCGGACGGTGCCGACTGTTTTTGAATTTACCGATATCGCGGGCATCGTCAAAGGGGCGAGCAAAGGAGAGGGGCTTGGCAACAAGTTTTTGTCTCACATCCGCCAAGTCGATGCAATTTGCCAAGTCGTCCGCTGCTTCAGTGATGAAAACATCACCCACGTGGCGGGCAAAGTCGACCCGCTCGCCGATATCGAAACGATCAATTTGGAGCTCGTGTTGGCTGATTTAGAAACGATTGACAAACGAATCGAGCGGGTCGGCAAAATCGCCAAGCAAAAGGATAAAGAGGCGGCGTTTGAATACGACATTTTGCGGCGGTTGAAGGAGACGCTCGAAGACGGCAAGCCGGCGCGCACACTCGAGTTCACTGATGAAGAGATGAAAGTCGTCAAGCAGCTGCATTTGTTGACGATAAAGCCGATGCTTTACGTCGCCAATGTCGGCGAGGAAGATATCGCTGACCCTAGCGGCAATCCGTTTGTCAAGGACGTGCGCGAGTTTGCGAAGCGCGACAACGCTGAAGTCATTGTTGTCTGCGCCAAAATCGAAGAGGAAATCGCTGAGTTCAGCGATGAGGAAAAACGGCAATTTTTACAGGAGCTCGGCATCGAGCAGTCTGGCCTTGACCAGCTTATCCGCGCCGCTTACAGCTTGCTCGGATTGGCGACGTTTTTCACCGCCGGCGAGCAGGAGGTGCGGGCGTGGACGTTCCGCAAAGGGATGAAAGCGCCGCAATGCGCCGGCATCATCCATTCCGACTTTGAGCGAGGGTTTATTCGCGCGGAAACGGTGTCGTACGATGACCTTGTCGCGGCTGGATCGATGGCGGCGGCGC
The DNA here is from genome assembly GCF_000498995.1 of Geobacillus thermopakistaniensis. Lineage (NCBI taxonomy): Bacteria > Bacillati > Bacillota > Bacilli > Caryophanales > Anoxybacillaceae > Geobacillus > Geobacillus thermopakistaniensis. The sequence goes on along the minus strand of NZ_AYSF01000100.1, from coordinate 25,305 downwards.
GCGAAGCCGGAAAAGTGCGCTTGGAGGGAAAAGACTACGAAGTGCAAGACGGCGACATTATGCATTTCCGGTTCAACGTGTAACCATCGGTTCGAGGGCAGGGCGGATGCAGCAGGTCACGGCATGGGGCCGTTTTTGGCTTGGTCATACGGATGGAAGATGTTTGCGCCGACGGAATGCGGCAAACTGCCTTGCTTATCGTTGTCGGTCATGGTATAATCAACAAATGTGAGTAATGGTGATTGCTCCTTGCTCTTCGAATGGAAGGGCCGCTTAGACCAAAAGGAGGTGACGAGCGTGAGAAAGTACGAAATCATGTACATCATCCGCCCGAACATGGACGATGAAGCGAGACAAGCTCTCGTGGAACGGTTCAACAACGTGTTGAAAGAAAACGGCGCGGAGATTACGAACGTGACGGATTGGGGCAAGCGCCGCTTAGCCTATGAAATTCAAAAATACCGCGACGGCTATTACATGATCGTCAATGTCGTATCGGAGCCGAAAGCGGTGCAAGAATTCGACCGCTTAGCGCGCATCAGCGAAGACATCATCCGTCATATCGTCGTCAAAGAAGAAGAATAATCTTTTCGACATGATTAAGAGGTGGTTCTGATGATTAACCGCGTCATTTTGGTCGGCAGGTTAACGAGAGATCCGGAGTTGCGTTACACTCCAAGCGGAGTGGCTGTTGCCACGTTTACGCTCGCGGTCAACCGTCCGTTTACAAATCAGCAGGGCGAGCGGGAAACGGATTTTATTCAATGTGTCGTTTGGCGCCGCCAGGCGGAAAACGTCGCCAACTTTTTGAAAAAGGGGAGCTTGGCTGGTGTCGATGGCCGACTGCAAACCCGCAGCTATGAAAATCAAGAAGGTCGGCGCGTGTACGTGACGGAAGTGGTGGCTGATAGCGTCCAATTTCTTGAGCCGAAAGGAACGAGCGAGCAGCGAGGGGCAACAGCAGGCGGCTACTATGGGGATCCATTCCCATTCGGGCAAGATCAGAACCACCAATATCCGAACGAAAAAGGGTTTGGCCGCATCGATGACGATCCTTTCGCCAATGACGGCCAGCCGATCGATATTTCTGATGATGATTTGCCGTTTTAATAAACAAGTCGCTTGAAGCCCCTGTCTCTAAACAACGCGCAGGCAGCGGGCCATTCCACCGATGAGGAAACGATGGCAACGGAAAGGAGGAAATAGCATGGCAGGACGGAAAGGCGGCCGCGGCAAACGCCGCAAAGTATGTTACTTCACGGCGAACAACATTACGCATATCGACTACAAAGATGTCGATTTGCTGAAAAAGTTCATTTCTGAACGCGGTAAAATTTTGCCGCGCCGTGTAACGGGAACGAGCGCGAAATATCAGCGCAAATTGACGGTCGCGATCAAACGCGCGCGCCAAATGGCGCTTCTGCCGTACGTTGCGGACGAGTGAGCCGAAAGCAAGCAGTAAGGGGGGATCCTTACTGCTTTTTTTATCTCCTCTGACTGAGCGGACTCCCACTCCCAAGCAGAGTGAAAGTGGGGAAGGAGGTCAAATCACCAAAAAACAAAGAAAGGGGAACGTCCATTGCGAAAAACGCACGCCCTCACCGAAGCGGCGATTGAGCTCGCACTGTTTGCTGTTTTGTTTTTGCTTGCGCTGTACGCGCCGGTCATTGGGATTGTCGCCGCTTTGTTTTTAGCGCTTCCGTTTATGGTGTTTACGATGCGCCATGGGTGGATTCCAGCTATGTTGCTGCTGGCGGCGGCCCTTGTCATCTCCGGTTTGATCGGCTCGCTTTTGTCGCTGCCGATGGCGCTTATGTTCGGCACCGTCGGCATGGCAGTCGGCGCGATGCTTTCGAAACAGAAAAACCGTTATCTTGTTCTTCTTGTCGGCGCGCTTGTATTTTTGGCGAATATCGTGCTTGATTACATCATCTCGATTCAATTTTTGCACGTCGATATGATCCAAGATACGCTTGCGCTCGTGCGAGAATCGTTTGACACGGCAATGAATCTAATGAAGGGAATGGGACAAGCGCCGCCTTTGGAGATGCAAAGGCAGTTCGAACAAGGGCTGAAGCTGATCGGCTATATGGTTCCGACGCTGTTTGTCATCGCTTCGTTTGCGCTGGCGTACGCGACGATCATCGTCTCGCTGCCGGTGATGAAGAGGCTGAAGCTGCCGGTCGGTTCATGGCCGCCGTTTCGCGAGCTTATGTGGCCGAAAACTGTATTGTGGTTGTATGTCTTTGTGCTCCTTCTCTCCTTGTTCCCGTTCAAAGAAGGATCGTTTGCCTATATCGCCGTGTTGAACTTATCGTATGTGTTGCAGCTGGCGATGATTGTGCAAGGATTTTCGTTTCTTTACTACGCCGCTTACAAAAAAGGGGTTGGCAAAGGTGTGGTGGCGGCAGGGACGGTCGTTTGCTTATTCCTGCCTTTTCTACTTTATCTTGTGGCGATATTCGGTATAATTGATTTAGGATTTGATTTGCGCCGCCGCATATGATAATTGGATAAGGCGAGTCATTTCTTCAGTGTAGGAGCTGACTTGAATGTCCCATTTTTATGAAAGGAAAGCGTATCGCTATCCGTTATATGCGTTAGCCGCCCTGGCGGTGCTTATGGCGATTGGCTTGTTTTACTTCCAATGGCTGCTTGGCCTCGTCGCCCTTCTTGGCGTCGGGTTTGTGCTTTATTATGTCATTGGGGCGCAACGCTCCTTGCATAAAGAGTTGGAGCACTATATTTCCAATTTGTCGCACCGGGTGAAAAAAGTAGGCGAGGAAGCGTTGATGCAAATGCCGATCGGCATTATGCTCATCGATGAAGGGGGAGAAATCGAGTGGTCGAACCGTTTTTTGGCCGCCTGCTTTAAGGAACAGACGCTTGTCGGCCGCTCTCTCGCCGAGCTTTCCGAATCGTTGGCCGCTTTTGTGAAAAGGGGAAAAACGGACGAAGAGATCGTCGAATTGAACGGAAAGCAGCTGAAAGTGGTCATTCGCCGCCCTGAACGGCTTCTTTACTTTTTTGATGTTACTGAGCATTTGGAATTGAAGCGGCAGTACGAAGCGGAACGGCTGGTGCTCGCCATTATTTTTCTTGACAATTATGATGAAATTACGCAAGGGATGGACGATCAGGCAAAAAGCCAACTAAACAGCCTCGTCACTTCCGTGTTGAACCGGTGGGCGAACGACTATGGCATTTTTTTGAAGCGGACGTCATCCGACCGATTTATTGCCGTATTGAACGAACATATTCTTGGGCGGCTCGAGAAAAGCAAATTTTCCATTCTCGACGAAGTGCGAGAGCAGACGGCAAAACATCATGCCCAGCTGACGCTGAGCATCGGCATCGGCGCCGGCGTGTCCCAGCTCCCGGAGCTCGGGGCGCTCGCTCAATCAAGCTTGGACTTAGCGTTGGGGCGCGGGGGCGATCAAGTCGCGATTAAGCAAGGAAATGGAAAAGTGAAGTTTTACGGCGGCAAAACGAACCCGATGGAAAAGCGGACGCGCGTCCGCGCCCGCGTTATTTCCCATGCGCTTCGCGAACTGATTGCAGGAAGCGACAAAGTGCTCATCATGGGCCATAAATATCCCGATATGGACGCCATGGGAGCGGCGATCGGCGTTTTAAAAGTCGTCCAATCGAACCAAAAGGAAGGGTTTATCGTCGTCGATCCGGCCAAAACGGATGCCGGGGCGCAACGGTTGCTTGAGGAAATGAAAAAACATGCTGAATTATGGTCAAGATGCCTAAAGCCGGAGCAGGCGCTTGAGCTCGTCACCGAGGATACGCTTTTGATCGTCGTCGATACGCATCGTCCGTCGCTCGTCATTGAAGAGCGGCTATTGTATCGCACCGACCATATCGTCGTCATTGATCACCATCGCCGCGGCGAAGAGTTCATTGAGGCGCCGATTCTCGTCTATATGGAGCCTTATGCTTCTTCGACATCGGAACTCGTCACCGAGCTGTTAGAGTACCAACCGAAACGGATGAAGCTGACGATGCTCGAAGCGACCGCCCTGCTTGCCGGCATCGTCGTCGACACGAAAAGCTTTACGCTCCGCACCGGCTCGCGGACGTTCGACGCCGCGTCATACTTGCGCGCCCAAGGAGCGGATACGGTGCTTGTGCAAAAATTGCTGCGGGAAAGCATCGCCAACTACATCAAACGGGCGAAATTGATCGAACGGGCGGTGATCGATGAGCATGGCATCGCCATCGCCAAAGGGGGCGAGAACGAGGTGCACGACCAAGTGTTGATTGCGCAAACGGCCGATACGCTTCTCACTTTAAGCAGCGTCGTTGCTTCGTTCGTCATTTCCAAGCGGTCCGACGGGACGGTCGGCATCAGCGCCCGCTCGCTCGGCGATGTCAACGTGCAAGTCATTATGGAACGGCTTGGTGGAGGCGGACATTTGACAAACGCCGCTGCCCAATTGTCCGAAGTGACGGTGGAAGAGGCGGAGCGGCAGCTGCGTGAAGCCATTCATGACTATTTCGAGGGGGGGAAGCCATCATGAAAGTCATTTTTTTAAAAGATGTGAAAGGAAAAGGGAAAAAAGGGGAAATCAAAGACGTCGCCGACGGTTACGCAAACAACTTTTTGTTCAAACAAGGGCTCGCCATTGAAGCGACGCCGGCGAACATCAAAGCGCTCGAGGCGCAAAAACAAAAAGAGCAGCGCCAAGCGGCGGAAGAACTGGCCAATGCGAAAAAACTGAAAGAAGAGCTCGAGAAGCTGACGGTGGAAATTCCGGCGAAAGCGGGCGAGGGAGGCCGTTTGTTTGGTTCAATCACGAGCAAGCAAATCGCTGAGGCGCTTCAGGCCCAGCACGGCTTGAAGCTTGACAAACGGAAAATCGAGCTTGCTGATGCCATTCGCTCCCTCGGATATACGAATGTGCCGGTGAAGCTCCATCCGGAAGTGACAGCGACCTTAAAAGTGCACGTCAAGGAACAAAAATAACGGCAGCAATGATGCCCCCGCCCGCTATGGCGGGGGCATTATCGACGGAGATGAAACGGGGGAAAGGCGGTGAGACGATGAGCGAACTTTTTTCAGAACGAATTCCTCCGCAAAGCATTGAAGCCGAGCAGGCCGTGCTTGGCGCTGTGTTTTTGGATCCCACTGCGCTGACGCTCGCCTCGGAACGATTAATTCCCGAAGACTTCTACCGCGCGGCCCATCAAAAAATTTTCCACGCCATGCTTCGCGTCGCTGATAAAGGCGAGCCGGTCGATTTAGTGACGGTGACGGCGGAACTGGCCGCTTTGGAGCAGCTGGAGGAAGTGGGCGGTGTCTCCTACTTAAGCGAGCTTGCCGATTCTGTGCCGACAGCGGCCAACGTCGAATACTACGCCCGCATTGTTGAAGAAAAATCATTGCTTCGCCGCCTCATTCGCACGGCGACATCGATTGCCCAAGATGGCTATACAAGGGAAGATGAAATTGACGTTTTGCTCGATGAAGCGGAACGGAAAATTATGGAGGTTTCCCAACGGAAACATTCAGGCGCCTTTAAAAATATTAAAGATGTTCTCGTACAGACGTATGACAACATTGAAATGCTCCATAACCGGAACGGGGACATCACCGGCATCCCGACCGGATTCACTGAACTCGACCGGATGACGTCCGGATTTCAGCGCAGCGACTTGATTATCGTCGCCGCCCGGCCATCGGTCGGGAAGACGGCATTCGCATTAAACATCGCCCAAAATGTGGCGACGAAGACGAACGAAAATGTCGCGATTTTCAGCTTGGAAATGAGCGCCCAGCAGCTTGTGATGCGGATGCTTTGCGCCGAAGGCAACATCAACGCCCAAAACTTGCGCACTGGCAAGCTGACGCCGGAAGATTGGGGCAAGCTGACGATGGCGATGGGCAGTTTGTCAAACGCCGGCATTTATATTGACGATACGCCGAGCATCCGCGTCAGCGACATTCGCGCCAAATGCCGCCGCTTGAAACAGGAAAGCGGCCTCGGCATGGTGGTGATCGATTATTTGCAGCTCATTCAAGGAAGTGGGCGCAACCGGGAAAACCGCCAGCAGGAAGTGTCGGAAATCTCCCGTTCGTTAAAGGCGCTCGCCCGCGAGCTCGAAGTGCCGGTCATCGCTTTGTCACAGCTGTCGCGCAGCGTTGAGCAGCGCCAGGACAAGCGGCCGATGATGTCCGATCTTCGCGAATCGGGGAGCATTGAGCAAGACGCTGATATCGTTGCCTTTTTGTATCGCGACGACTACTACAACAAAGATTCCGAGAACAAAAACATCATCGAAATCATTATCGCCAAACAGCGGAACGGCCCGGTCGGGACGGTGCAGCTCGCCTTTATTAAAGAGTACAATAAATTCGTCAACTTAGAGCGCCGTTTCGATGAGGCGCAAATTCCACCGGGGGCGTAAGACGGACCGCGCTGCCGGCGGCGGGCGCCTTTTTGTTCTTTTGGCCTTTGACTATTTCCTCGTTTACACCCGCGGCGTTAAAGAGGGAGCCTTCCTGATCATTGATAAACGAATAAAAAAGACGATATTTTCTTTTAATGTTCGTGTTTCATTGACTTTATGGCTGAAAACTGGTACACTGACAATGTTTAGACCGAGGAAACTGGAGGTGCTCGCCATGTCGTCAGTCGTTGTTGTCGGCACGCAATGGGGCGATGAAGGGAAAGGGAAAATTACGGACTTTTTATCGGAAAATGCGGAAGTGATTGCCCGGTATCAAGGGGGAAACAATGCCGGACACACGATCGTGTTCAACGGGGAAAAGTATAAGCTGCACTTGATCCCGTCGGGCATTTTTTATAAAGATAAAATTTGCGTCATCGGCAATGGGATGGTCGTCGATCCGAAGGCGCTCGTTGCGGAGCTTTCGTATTTGCACGAGCGCGGCATTTCGACTGATAATTTGCGCATCAGCAACCGCGCTCATGTCATTTTGCCGTATCATTTGAAATTGGACGAGCTTGAGGAAGAGCGGAAAGGGGCAAACAAAATCGGCACGACAAAAAAAGGAATTGGGCCGGCGTACATGGACAAGGCGGCGCGCATCGGCATCCGCATTGTTGATTTGCTTGACCGCGACGTGTTTGCCGAAAAGCTGGAGCGCAACTTGAGGGAGAAAAATACGCTGCTTGAAAAAGTGTACGGGGTCGAAGGCTTCCGGTTGGAGGACATTTTTGAGGAGTATTACGAGTACGGCCAGCACATCGCCAAATACGTCTGCGACACATCGGTCGTATTGAACAATGCGCTCGATGAAGGGCGCCGCGTCTTGTTCGAAGGAGCGCAAGGCGTCATGCTTGACATTGACCAAGGAACGTATCCGTTTGTCACGTCGTCGAATCCAGTCGCTGGCGGGGTAACGATCGGCGCCGGTGTCGGGCCGACGAAAATCAAGCATGTCGTCGGGGTGGCGAAAGCCTATACGACGCGCGTCGGCGACGGGCCGTTCCCGACAGAGCTGCACGATGAAATCGGCGACCGCATTCGCGAAGTCGGCCGCGAGTATGGGACGACGACCGGCCGTCCGCGCCGCGTCGGTTGGTTTGACAGTGTTGTTGTCCGTCATGCCCGCCGGGTGAGCGGCATTACGGACTTGTCGCTTAACTCGATCGATGTGTTGACCGGCATTGAAACGTTGAAAATTTGCGTCGCCTATCGCTACCGCGGCCAAGTGCTCGAAGAATTTCCAGCCAGCTTAAAAGTGTTGGCCGAATGCGAGCCGATTTATGAAGAACTTCCTGGCTGGACGGAAGATATCACCGGGGTGAAAAGTCTAGACGAGCTGCCGGCGAACGCCCGCCATTACGTCGAGCGCATTTCCCAGCTCACCGGCATCCCTCTTTCGATTTTCTCCGTCGGACCGGACCGTTCGCAAACGAACGTCGTCCGCAGCGTCTACGCGTAAGCGGCAACAGTGGACGGTGGCAGGCAGCGTATAAACAAGGCAAACGACAGGCATAGATGCGCGCGCGTCTATGCTTTTTTCTTTGATAGGCTCCTCAAAATGGCAATCGGCAAAGGATGATTTCATGTTCATAACATGGTAAATTAGTAATGATAGGATTCCATCGCAAAAGGAAGGATGTGAGCGAGATGGAAAAACGCATTTTAGTCGTTGATGATGAAAAACCGATTGCCGATATTTTGCAATTTAATTTGCAAAAAGAAGGATATGAAGTCATTTGCGCCTACGACGGCGAAGAAGCGCTGCAAAAAGTTGAAGAAACGATGCCGGACTTGATTTTATTGGATATTATGTTGCCGTTAAAAGATGGCATGGAAGTATGCCGTGAAGTGCGGAAAAAGTATGATATGCCGATCATTATGCTGACAGCGAAAGATTCCGAGATTGATAAAGTGCTTGGGTTGGAGCTTGGTGCGGACGATTATGTGACAAAGCCGTTCAGCACGCGCGAGCTCCTGGCGCGGGTGAAGGCAAACTTGCGCCGCCATGCGCAAACGGCCAACCAAGAAGAAGGAGAAAACGAAACAAATGAAATCGTCATTGGCCCGCTCGTCATCCGTCCGGACGCGTATGTCGTGCAAAAGCGGGGGGAAACAATTGAACTGACCCACCGCGAATTTGAACTGCTTCATTACTTAGCGAAGCATATCGGCCAAGTGATGACGCGCGAGCATTTGCTGCAAACCGTCTGGGGCTACGATTACTATGGCGATGTGCGCACCGTGGACGTGACGGTAAGACGTCTGCGTGAAAAAATTGAGGACAACCCTTCCCACCCGAATTGGATCGTCACAAGACGGGGAGTCGGCTATTACTTGCGCAATCCGGAACAGGAGTCATGAGCCAGCATGAAAAAAGTAGGTCCATTCCGTTCGATTCATTTTAAGTTTGTCATCATTTATGTATTACTGATTCTCGTCGCCATGCAAATCATCGGCGTGTACTTCGTTCGCAAGCTGGAAACGGAGCTTGTGCAGAACTTTAAAAACTCATTAAACGAACGGGTGACCTTGCTCGCCTATAACGTCGAGCAGGCGATGAATCGGGAGCGCGATGAAAAAAGCCCGACATTGGAAGAAGACATCCGTTCGCTTCTTCATGATTTCGTTTCCCAAGACATTTCCGAAGTGCGCGTCATCGATGAGAAAGGGAAAGTGCTTGCGACATCCAATCCGTATATGCAAAACATCGTCGGAAAGCGGACGACCGAGATTTATGTAAAACGTTCCCTCGTCACCGGCGAAATCGTCGACCGGATGCTGCTCGATTCGAAAACAGGTCATCGCATGTACATTTCGTCGACTCCGATCAAAACGAGCGGCGAAATCAAAGGTGTCATTTACGTCATCGCCTCGATGGAAAACGTCTTTTCGCAAATGCGGCAAATCAATATGATTTTGGCGACCGGGACGGGGATCGCTCTCGCCATTACCGCCGTGCTCGGCATTTTTTTGTCCCGCACGATCACCCGGCCGATTTCCGATATGCGCCGGCAAGCGCTGGCGATGACGAGGGGAGATTTCTCCCGCAAGGTCAAAGTGTACGGCTATGATGAAATCGGCCAATTGGCGATGACGTTCAATAATCTGACCAAAAAACTGCAGGAAGCGCAGGCGACGACGGAAGGGGAACGGCGCAAGCTCGAGTCCGTCTTGACGCATATGACTGATGGCGTCATTGCGACCGACCGTCGCGGGCGCGTCATTCTCATTAACGATGCAGCGTTAAACATTTTGAATGTTTCACGTGAAACAGTGCTGTCGAGTTCGATCGTCGACGTGCTTGGCATTGCCGACCAGTATACGTTTGAAACGCTGCTTGAGGAGCGCGATTCGCTCATTTTAGATTTCAGCACGGATGAGGAACTGTATATTTTGCGCGCGTCGTTGTCGGTGATTCAAAAAGAGGGCGGATTTGTCAACGGGTTGATCGTCGTTTTGCACGACATTACCGAACAGGAAAAAATCGACCGCGAGCGGCGGCAGTTTGTCGCCAATGTGTCGCATGAATTGCGCACGCCGCTCACCACGATGAAAAGCTACTTAGAAGCGCTCGCTGACGGCGCTTGGCAAGATAAAGACATCGCGCCGAGGTTCATTCAAGTCGTGCAAAATGAAACGGAACGGATGATTCGGCTTGTCAACGACTTGCTCCATCTGTCCAAGCTTGACAGCAAAGACTACAAGCTGAAGAAAACGTGGATCAATTTTTCAGCCTATTTCCATAAAGTCATTGACCGATTTGAGTTGACGAAAAGCGACAACATCCGGTTCGTTCGCAAAATTCCGCGCGAGGCGATTTTTATTGAAGTTGATGAAGATAAAATTACGCAAGTGTTAGACAACATTATTTCGAACGCTTTGAAGTACTCTCCGCAAGGAGGGACGATTACATTTCGCGTCCGCAAACTTGCTGATGAAATTATTGTCAGCGTCAGCGACGAAGGAGTCGGCATTCCGAAAGCCGACTTGGCAAAAATTTTCGAACGGTTTTACCGGGTCGACAAGGCCAGGTCGCGAAAATTGGGCGGTACGGGGCTTGGGCTGGCCATTGCCAAAGAAGTCGTTCTTGCCCATGGCGGGACGATTTGGGCAGAAAGCAAGGAGCATAAAGGAACGACGATTTATTTTACGCTGCCGCTAGAACGCGAGCAAAAGGATGACTGGTGCGATGTATGAAACGATCAAAACCATCGTGTTGACGTTGCTTGTGCTCATCAGCATTACCTTAACGTTTGCCTTATGGACATATCATCCGAAATACGACGTGCTGCAAAACGACGAATACATTCAACACGTCTCCGTGAGCAATACGCAAGTGGATACAGCGATGGTCGTGCAGCCAAAGCAGATTCTCATTCATAAAAACGGCGTCCCCTATGCTGTGACGAAAGACGAAGAGAAAAATGAAGTGCTGAAAGAAATGAGAAGATGGACGCTTGATGATTTCGAAGATGTTTCGTCTTCTGTTCCGCAAGGGAAGTTTTTATCGTTTTTAAACGGCAAAGAGCGGCTTGAGATCATTTACCCCGATGAGGTGCCGATCGACATATACCGATTGATTTTCACGATCGATGACAGGGGGCTCGACGGCTTGGCGTTTGACCGCCTGCTCGTCCCGCTCGGTGGGAAGGACGAGTTCCCCATCCACTTCATCGCGACCGACAAGCGCAAAATTTACAAAGCGATTGCCAGCGATGCCTCCTTATCGGCGATCGGTCGGCTGGCGAAAGAAGCGAGCCATTTTCCGCGTTATTTCGCTTATCCGGTCAGCGAAACGAAGCAGTTGTATTTGCCGGAAAAAGAAGTGGTGCTCAGCAGTCTGCAATATTATACCGACGAGCTGGACGCAGACAAGTTTAAAGAAGCGCTCTTTAGCGATCCAAGCTTTGTCAAAAAAGATTTGATTCCGTTTGGCGAAGAATATACAGACGGTTCGCGGCTGATGGACGTCGATTTTCTTCAACGGATGCTGCTGTATGTGAATCCAGCGGCGCGCGTCTCGAATATGGGACAAACGGAGCAAGAAACCCATATCATCCAAAAAAGCATTGATTTCGTCAATGAGCATGGCGGTTGGACGGATCTGTATCATTTCGCCCGCTGGAGCGAGGAGGATCGAAAAGTCACGTTCCGGCTTGTCGTCAACGGCTATCCAGTCTTTAATGAATACGGCATGTCAGAAATCGTGGAGACGTGGGGAGCGTCCGATTTGATGAAATACCAGCGTCCGCTCTTCCGCCTTGAAATCGCGGATCGCAACCGCACACCAAAAACGCTGCCGTCCGGCCATGAGGTCGTCAACTGGTTCGAACAGACGAAAGGCGTTCGCAAATCGCTCATCAAAGATATCGCCATCGGCTATGAGCTCATCAAAGATCCGGAGCGGGAAAAAGTCATCCGCCTTGAACCGGCATGGTTCTACTTGTACGGACAAACGTGGAAAAAGGTAAACATGGGCGATGAGGCGGGAGGAGGGGGAACAAATGGACTGGAGTAAAACGAAGACGATTTTTATTATCGTGTTCCTCATCCTCGACTGCTTTTTAGGCTATCAGTTTATGGAAAAACGAAACAGCAGCCAGCTCGATGTCATTTTGGAAACGACGATTGAAGAGCAGCTTGAGGCGAACGGCATTACGTATGTGGATCTGCCTAAAGAAGTGACGAAAGCGGCGTATGTCAGCGGCAAAAGCCGCTCATTCACCATGGCGGATGTAAAAAAGCTGCCCGGGCAAAAAGTGAAAATCGAAGGAGAAACGAAAGTCAAAGGGACGTTCATCGATCCGGTTGCGCTGCCGATTGACGATCCATACCAGCTGCGTGAGTTTTTGCAGCGCTACATCATCGGCGGCGGGCAATATGCCTTTTGGTCGTTTGATGAAAAACAAGGAATCTTGACCTGCTACCAAATGTATGACGGCAAGATGATTTACGGCAATGAAAACAGCAAGCTCGTCATCCATGTCAACGGGAGACGGGAAGCGCTGTCGTATGAACAGACGATGCTCAGCGACTTGGAAAAGTACGAGCGGAAGCAAGATATCGTCCCGGCGATTAAAGCCATTGAGACGTTGTACCGAAAAGGGCATTTGCAGCCGGGCGACCGCGTCACGAAAGTGGAGCTTGGCTATTACGGGCTTGTTCAATTTACTGCATCCCAAGTGTTGACTCCAACTTGGCATATTGTTGTCAATCGGAAGGAAGACTATTTCGTCAATGCGTTTGAAGGGCAAGTGATCAATGATCAAGGAAATGTGCTGGAGTGAAAGAACATGACGATGCGATTTAGTGTGCTGGCCAGCGGCAGCACCGGCAATGCCTTTTACATTGAGACAGACCGCCAGCGCCTGCTTGTTGACGCCGGTTTGAGCGGCAAGCAGCTTGAGGAGTTGTTTGCTGAGATCGGCCGCCATCCAAAGCAGCTTGATGCGCTGCTTGTCACCCATGAACATAGCGACCATATTAAAGGGCTCGGGGTGCTTGCCCGCAAGTATCGGCTGCCGGTGTATGCCAATGAAAAAACGTGGCGGGCGATGGAACAAACGGTCGGCGACATTCCGCCCGAGCAAAAATTTGTCTTTCCGCTCGGCGCGGTAAGGACGTTCGGCGATGTTGACGTCGAATCGTTCGGCGTCTCTCACGACGCCGCCGAGCCGATGTTTTACGTTTTCCACTATGAAGGGAAAAAGCTTGCGTTGCTCACCGATACCGGCTATGTGAGCGAGCGGATCAAAAAGACGATTGAAAACGCGGATGTGTTCGTGTTTGAAAGCAATCATGACGTCGGCATGCTGCGGATGGGGAGATATCCATGGAGCGTCAAGCGCCGCATTTTAAGCGATGTCGGCCATATTTCGAATGAGGAAGCGGGTTTGGCGCTTGCTGACGTGATCGGCGACCGGACAAAGCAAATTTATTTGGCCCATTTGAGCCAAGATAACAATATGAAAGAGCTGGCGCGCATGACCGTGACGCAAGTGTTGGAACAGAAAGGCTTAGCGGTCGGCGCCCGCTTTCGTTTGTATGATACCGATCCGCGTCGGGCGACGGCACTAGCGTATGTATAAAGCCCGTTTTGCCGAAACTGAGGGAGACACATTTGTTGGATTTTTTCTCCTGTTCATGATTATAATGAGGGATGGAGACGAATGTGGAAAGGAGGGTGAGCATGGGATACTACGACGACCATTATGAGCCGTACGAACAAACGAGGAGGAAGCGGCGAAGCGGATCGTTTGTTTCCGCGCTTGTCGGCGCCGTGTTAGGAGGGCTGCTCGTCCTCATGTCCATTCCGGCGCTTTCCCGTTGGGATATCCTCCCGTATGATGTTGTGCCGAATCAAAGAGCAGAGGAAGAGCCAAAAACAGAGGAAAATGGAACTCCACCGATTCGGCAGAGTGTTTCCGTAGATGTGACGACGGCGGTGACAAAGGCGATCGACCAAGTGTCGGATGCGGTTGTCGGCGTTGTCAACATTCAAGAAGCCAGCTTCTGGTCGCAAGGAGGCGAGGCTGGCGTCGGATCGGGCGTCATTTACAAGAAAGCGGGAGGCCGGGCGTTTATCGTCACGAACCATCATGTTGTTGAAAACGCCAGTCAGCTCGAAGTGAGCCTCAAAGATGGGACGAGAGTGCCGGCGAAGCTGCTCGGCAGTGATGTGCTTATGGATTTAGCCGTCTTGGAAATTGACGCGAAGCATGTGAAAAAAGTCGCCCAGTTCGGCAACTCCGATACGGTGAAGCCAGGCGAGCCAGTCATTGCCATCGGCAACCCGCTCGGTTTGCAGTTTGCCGGCTCGGTGACACAAGGCATTATTTCCGGAACGAACCGGACGGTCGAAGTCGATTTGGACCAAGACGGCGCTCCAGACTGGAACGCAGAAGTATTGCAGACAGATGCGGCGATCAACCCGGGCAACAGCGGCGGCGCTCTTGTCAATATCAAAGGGCAAGTCATCGGCATCAACTCGATGAAAATCGCCCAAGAGGCGGTTGAAGGCATCGGGTTCGCGATCCCGATCAACACGGCCATTCCGATCATTTCGGACTTGGAAAAATACGGACAAGTGCGCCGTCCGTACATGGGCGTTGAACTTCGCTCGCTGAGCGACATCCCATCGTACCATTTGCAGGCGACGCTCCATTTGCCGCCGAACGTAACGGAAGGAGCGGCGGTCATTCAAGTCGTGCCGATGTCGCCGGCCGCACAGGCGGGTTTAAAACAGTTTGATGTCATCGTGGCGCTTGACGGCGAAAAAATCCGCAACGTGCTTGATTTGCGCAAATATTTGTATACGAAAAAATCGATCGGCGACCGGATGGAAGTCACGTTTTATCGTGATGGGAAAAAACGCACGGTCACGATGAAGCTGGCGCGTGAGTCGTATTAAACGAATGGAGGGAGCGAAAACGCTCCTTCTTTTTTCCACAAGGAGAGGGGCGAGAATGATGATATTCACATGTGAAGAACATGTCGACATCGCCATTGATCAATATGTAGATGAAACGGAACAGGCGCCGGATCTCCTGCCTGTGGACAACAGCGAAAAACAGTGCTATTTTTGCTCGAAACAAGCTGTATATGTCGTAGGAGGATAACAGTTTTTTCACAACATGTGGATATGTGTTGTGTATATGTGGATAAATCTTGTTGATAAGCTGTTTATAAGGCAGGGGTTGTTTGTGCATATTTCCATTGTCGCTGTGGGTAAATTGAAGGAAAAATATTTAATCGCTGGAATTAATGAATATACAAAGCGTCTGTCCGCATACGCCAAAATCGACATCATCGAAGTCGCTGATGAAAAAACGCCGGAGCGGGCGAGCGAACTTGAGGAGGAACAAATCAAAGAGCGCGAGGGAGGACGGCTGCTGGCGAAAATTCCGCATGACGCTCACGTCATCGCGCTCGCGATTGAAGGGAAGATGCAATCGTCCGAGCAATTCGCCGCCCGTCTCGATGAGCTCGCCACCTACGGCAAAAGCAAAGTGGTGTTCGTCATCGGCGGCTCGCTTGGCTTAAGCAAACAAGTGATGGCGCGCGCCGATGAGACGCTGTCGTTTTCGAAAATGACGTTTCCACACCAGCTGATGCGCCTCATTTTGCTCGAGCAAATTTACCGCGCATTTCGCATTAACCGCGGGGAACCGTATCATAAGTAAATGGGGTTTTTCCATTTCTTAGTTTCATGATGGGATGAAGACGTTCTATCGCAGATTTATCCATTACGGTTGAATATGGGGGATAAAGTATGAGACATTTGATTCAAATAGCCGTTGCCGCCAATGCAGCACAACGGCTATCCTTCATCAATCACCGTTTGTGTAATGATGAAGCGGTCTCATTATTTTATGGAAATCTTTTTCAATTAAGGAATTTTTAGGTTATTCACTCAAGGGGCGCCGCATTGGTTTGACAGATCGCGAATCTTGATTAAGGTGTTATGCCAAATGACGTTTAGGGAAATATAGCAGGAAAAGAGGGTTGCGCTAAGGAAAAGTCAGGGGAGAGCCGCCTAATTTATGCAACTCCCCCGCATTGGGCTGATACTTTATTTTTGCCGCTTTCTTTCGAACGGAGCAATAAATGGTCGGCATAAATGTACGCTTTTTCAATTGACATCGTTCCTTCTGCTTGACAAAAGTAAAGACCGAACGACGACGTATAGGCAATGGGACGTTTTGCCGCCATATAATCGACCAACACAGTGCTATGGCGCACTGCTTCTCGAATCTCCTCGACAAGCCGGACGCTCTCTTCAAATGTGCGATTACGCAAAAACATCGTAAATTCTTCACCGCCGCTGCGGAACAAAAAATCGCCCTCTTTGAGAAACTGTTTCAAGGTTGAGGCGAAATGGCGGATCACCTCGTCGCCGACGGCATGGTTATACGTGTCGTTGATCGTTTTAAAATTGTCGATATCGGCGACGACGACGCCAATCCATTCACCGGATCCGTTTAGCTTGGCGATCGTTTGATCCATGTAGGCGCGGTTATGGATGCCGGTCAAAAAGTCGGTGTAGGCCATTTTCTCGAAGTGGTCGCGTTCTAGTTTATGCTGGATGCTTTGCGATTTGGAAAAGAACGAGCGGCTGACGAAGTAATTGAGCAAAAATAAGCTCAAAAGCATATCCCACCGCTGTTCTTGCAAAAAGAGAAATAACAGACCGTTTGTCAGCGCCGTTTTTCCCATGTCCATCCAGCTTCTCGTCTTAATAAAATCCAACGCCTCGCGCTGTGTCTGAATGTCGCCGGTTATATAAAAAATGATGATCAGGCAACAGTCAGTCAAAAAGGAAACGACGATGACGAGCAGGAATAAAAGCAGCCAGAAGCCAATGAACGGAATAGACTGAAACAGCGGACCAAGGAGATTGTATAAGGCAAACGCGAGCGAATTGAACGTCACAAACGAGCCGATGTTGTACAATGTGTGCAGCCATTCATCGGGTTCCGCTGTTTTCAAATATTTTTTTGCTATATGTTCAGTCAAGCGAAACAACGCTTCAAAGATAAACAGCCCGAACGGGCCGGCAAATAAGGAGAAGGATAAACTGTAGTTAATGCCGTAATCAACGGGAATATTGTTTTTCGTTTTGTCTATGACGCGCAAGTGTGAATACAAGCTGGAAAACAGCCAATAAAACAGCAAAGCGATGACATAGGTGCGATCGAAGGAAGGCGGTTCTGACACAAAAACAACAACAATGGATGCGGAAAAAACAGCAAAAATCATCGGTCGTGCTCGGAGTAACATCACAGCTCTCTCTCCTATAAATCTGACCTCTGACAACTTCGGCGTTGATGAAGTGATTCCAAAAAGAGGAAGGCCGCTCACATGTCAGTGGCTTTCAGCAAAAATACGGATTATAGCCGCCGATGGCGAACGGTGAATTTGGAAACCGTCTTTTTTATAGAATCAAGATGTTCCCAATTGGAACAAACGAACATATGGTTACATCTATTATAGTACTATATACACAATTGTGAAAATAGACGAAATGGCATTGTTTTTCGCCTTTTTTCCACAAAATTTGACACATATTGAGTGAAAGTTGGTTCCAATCGATGCCGATTCTTTCGTGAACCATACAGCTGGATCGTGCTTGTTTCGCTGAATGAAAAGGGAAGCAGATAAAGCATAGGTGGTTCTTCCAGTACAGCTAGCGCGATTGCGGCGTTGTCGGCGACGGAAAGGACGGAAATATCATATCGCCGAATCCGAATACGATTGCGGCGGCCGAGGTGTTTGGCGCTTCTCTTTTCCCGCTTATGGCGGCTACGAGCAGCCATGACTTGTTCGTGGCGTAAGTATGTTGGCGATTTGTTTGCGCTCAAAGGAAGCAGCGCTTCGGTTGGCGAACAACTTATAGTGGAGGCTATTGTCATCGTTTGTGCCAAGACAGCCGTTTCCGATGACTTTTCGTTTCCAAGGTTTGGATGGAGACAAAAGAGGAGGGAAAAAGAATGAAAATCGTTATTGCCCCTGATTCATTTAAAGAAAGTCTTTCTGCGCTCAAAGTCGCCGAGGCGGTCGAGCGTGGGTTTCGCACGGTGTTTCCGGAGGCGGAATACGTTAAGGTGCCGATGGCCGACGGCGGGGAAGGGACGGTGCAGTCGCTCGTTGATGCGACCGGCGGCCGCATCGTCGAAACGGAAGTGACCGGGCCGCTCGGCGAGCCGGTGCGGGCGTTTTTTGGTTTGCTTGGCGATGGGAAGACGGCGGTGATTGAGATGGCCGCCGCCTCAGGGCTGCACCTTGTCCCGCGCGACCGGCGCAACCCATTGGTGACGACGACGCGAGGGACAGGGGAGTTGATCCTTGCAGCGCTGGATGCCGGCGCCACCCACCTCATCATCGGCATTGGCGGCAGCGCGACGAACGACGGTGGGGCCGGCATGGTGCAGGCGCTCGGGGGAAGGCTTTTGGACGAAGACGGCTGCGACATCGGTCCGGGCGGCGGCGCGCTGGCCGATTTGCATGCGATTGACCTTTCCGGTCTCGACCCGCGTCTTGGGGGAGTCCGCATTGACGTGGCGTGCGACGTCGACAACCCGCTTACCGGTCCGAACGGAGCGTCGGCCATTTTCGGTCCGCAAAAGGGGGCGACACCGGACATGGTCGCCGTTCTCGACCGGAATTTGGCGCATTACGCAGATGTCATCCGACGCGATCTCGGCAAACAAGTCGGCGACATCCCGGGAGCGGGTGCGGCCGGCGGGTTGGGGGCGGGACTGCTCG
The DNA here is from genome assembly GCF_000498995.1 of Geobacillus thermopakistaniensis. NCBI lineage: Bacteria > Bacillati > Bacillota > Bacilli > Caryophanales > Anoxybacillaceae > Geobacillus > Geobacillus thermopakistaniensis. The sequence continues at coordinate 6,579 of NZ_AYSF01000100.1, read as the reverse complement.
CGTTTCTCCCGGCCGAGCTAAAGCGCGGCGTAGAGATTGTGATCGAGACGGTTCAGCTCGCGGAGCGCGTCAAAGACGCTGACTTGGTCATCACCGGCGAAGGGCGGATTGACGGACAGACGGTGTTCGGCAAAACGCCGATCGGCGTCGCCAAGACAGCGAAACAGTTCGGCGTCCCCGTCATCGGCATCGCCGGGTCGTTGGGCGACGACAGCGCCGTCGTGTTGGATCATGGCATCGACGCGCTGTTTACGATCGTGCCCGGCGTCGTGCCGCTTGAAAAAGCGTTGGAGCAGGCAGAACATTATGTGACACAAACGGCGCGGCATATTGCCTCTGTGTATCGTCTCGGTCAAATGAAAGGGACATCTTTCTCCTAAGCGGGGAAGATGATGGGATTTCTTCATGGGTGAAATCCTATTGTTGAACGGCATGTTCTGTTCAGCCGTCCCCTTCTCGGGTGGACAATAGAAAAAGGTGTCCCAAAGGCAAGAGGACACCTTTTTTGTATGTTGCAACCCATTGGTTGAGGAAGTCAGTCGTTTATTTGCCTGCCCGCGGCCATGAGGCGATCGCCTCAAGCATCCCACGGATCGTGAACCGGCCAAATTGGTGCGGCAAAATAAAGTGGCCGCCTTGGCGGATCGCGTATATCCGCTCATTATGAACGAGCTCACCTTCACCTTTTAGGATGCTGACGATGAGAAACGGTTTCGTCTGTTCTGACGCGAACGCGTCATGGACGTCCCATTTTTGGACGCCGAAGTAGTCTCCTTCCACGAAGGTCGTCACCGTCGCGCCGGGAAATTCGGCGACATGGGGGTGGACATCGATGTCGCGATGCGGGACGGTCGTGACGTCAATCGCTTTCTCGAGATGAAGCTCGCGCTTCCGCCCTTGGCTGTCGACGCGGTCGTAATCGTAGACGCGGTAGGTTGTATCTGAGCTTTGCTGCGTCTCAAGGACGAGCGTCCCTTCGCAAAGGGCGTGGATCGTGCCGCTTGGGACATAGAAGAAGTCGCCGGGGCGGATCGGCACTTTCCGAAGTAAACGATCCCATTCCCCCGCTTCCATCATCGCGCGCAGCTCTCCTTTCGTTTCTGCATAATGGCCGTAAATCAACTGGGCGCCCGGCTTGCAGTCGATGATGTACCAACACTCTGTTTTGCCGAGTTCTCCGCCTTCATGCGTTTTGGCGTATTCATCGTCCGGGTGGACTTGGACTGACAAGTCGGCGTTGGCGTCCAAAATTTTGGTCAACAGCGGGAAGCGGTCAGACGGGAAGTGGCCGAACAAATCGCGGCGTTCCTCCCATAATTGTCCGAGCGTCATCCCGGCAAACGGTCCGCGGGCGACGACCGTCTGCCCGTGCGGATGGGCGGACACCGCCCAGCATTCCCCTGTTTGCGAAGACGGAATGTCGTAGCCGAATCGTTCGGCGAGCTTCGTGCCGCCCCAAATCCGTTCTTGGAAGACAGGGGTGAGAAAAATCGGTTCAAGGTCCATGCGTCATCCCTCCCGAAAACATCATACAACATGCAGTCCACTCTAATTTTCATCTTATCATGAAATGCGCTATCGGCAAATGAAAACGATAAGGGAGTTAGGAACATACGCTCCCAACCCCCATTGGAACTCAAGGTCGACATGCCGATTGCGACGATGTTCTGCACGCGCCGCCGTCCTGCGTCAGCGCGTCACTTCGCGTCATCAAGTTCAATGCGCGCGAGCGGCTGTTTCGCCGGTCCTTCGATAACATCGCCATCGATCGAGAAGCGCGAGCCATGACATGGGCAGTCCCATGTCCGGTCGCCGCTGTTCCACTCCAGCTCGCAACCCATATGGGTGCACGTTGTGTCGACGACATGGAGCACCCCGGCTTCGTCCTTATAGGCGCCAGCCCGCTTTCCGTTGACCGAGACAACCGCCCCTTCGCCATGCGTCAAATCTTGCGGCCGGCGGACAACCGGTTCGATCTTTCCCTCCAGCAAATGTTTGGCGACGTCAAGGTTTGTCGTGAAAAACTGCTTCATGCTTGGATCAGCGTAAAAGCGCGACGGGGAGTACAAGTCGCGGTATCGGTTGTCGCGGTCGAGGATGAGGTCAGACAAAAGCATCCCGGCGACCGTCCCGTTCGTCATCCCCCACTTCCGGTACCCTGTCGCGACATAAATGTTTGGCGTCCCTGCCGTCATCGGGCCGATGTACGGCACTTTGTCCAGCGTCGTCAAATCTTGGGCGGACCAACGGTAACGGATGTCGTTCACCGTAAACAGCTGCGAAGCGAACGAGGACAGCGCCTCGTAATGACGCATCGTCGGCACGCCTTGGCCGGTTTTATGGTTTTCGCCGCCAATCAGGATAAGCGTATCGCTGCCTGCCGCTGCGGAGCGGATCGAGCGTTTCGGTTCATCGGCGCTTAAATACATGCCGCCCGGGTACGGTTCAGTGATCGTCACTCCCAATACGTACGACCGTTCAGCGTACATGCGCGAAAAGTAAAACCCGCCGTCGTAAAACGGAAAGTGAGAACAGACGGCGACATGGTCGCACTCAACCCGTTTTTTGTCTCGCGTAATGACTGTCATCCTTTTTCCTTGTTCAATATCCGCCGCTGGTGTGTGTTCGTAAATGGCACTGCCAGCCTGTGTGATCGAATCGACGAGCTTGGCCAAATATTTGAGCGGATGAAATTGCGCCTGCCTCTTCATCACGACCGCTGCCGCCACCGGCAGCGGGAGCGGGATCGACTCAACGAAGGCGCCGTCAATGCCGAGCCGTTCGTACGCTTCCCATTCTTTCACTAGTTTTTGGAAAGAAGAGGAAGACATCGTATAAATATAGGCATCTTGCTCGCAAAAGTCGCAGTCTATTTGTTGTTCTTCGATCGTGCGGCGGATAAACTGGAGTGCGTCCATGCAGGCGTCATAATAGAGTCGCGCCTTTTCTGCACCGAAATGGTTGAGAAATTCATCATAGACGAGATCGTGCTGGGCGGTGATTTTCGCTGTCGTATGGCCGGTCGTGCCGTTCAGGAGCCGGTCGGCTTCCAGAAGGGCGACGCGCGCCCCTTGCGCCGACAACAAATACGCTGTTGTAATCCCGGAAATGCCGCCGCCGATGACTGCGACGTCGGCGGAAATGTCCGCATCGAGCTTCGGAAACGACGGAAGCGAAACGGAGTCGCGCCAGTAAGGCTCTACGGTGGAAGGAAGGGACGACATGATTACCTCCTCCTTGCATGTCAATGTTGTCTTCTGTAGTTTTCCTTTTATCGGGCGAACTATTCCACATATCCACAACCGTTTTCTTTTTTTGGCAACTATCCGCAAGGAGAAGGAAAGATGGTACAATAGAAAAAGAGAATCAAACTGTTTTGCAAAAATAACGTCAAAGGAAGATCGGGAGTGAATAAATATACAAATTCGTTTCATGAACGCCCCCATGCGCTGGCAGACAGCCTGATTTTAGAGCATTACAGCTTAAGTGAGCTCAATTTCGAGACCGTCAGCCATTACCGCGAGCGGTTTGCTCGGGTGAAACCGGGCCATCCGTGGAACGGGCTCGAGACAAAAGAATTTTTATACAAAATCGGCGCGTGGGGCAAGCTGCGCGACAGCAGCAAAGAAGGGCTGACGCTCGCGGGATTGTTGATGTTCAGTGAGGAGCGGATCATCACCGAGGTGCTGCCGCAATACTTTTTGGAATATCGAGAGCACACTGACGGTGAAGCGGCAGGATGGACGAAGCGGTTCACATCACAAGACGGCACATGGTCGGGCAACATTTACGATTTTTATTTTCGCGTGTTGGCTGAGCTGGAGCGTCACGTTTGGTCGGATGAAGGGCGCGCTCTGCTTGGCGAGGCGCTCGTCAATGCGCTCGTTCATGCCGATTATGGGGAGGAAGGCGGCATCACCGTCGAAAAAGAGGATCGTTCATTTCGCTTTGCCAACCCGGGACGGTTTCGCATCCCGATTGAAGCGGCAATGGCGGGGCATACGAGCAATTTGCGCAACCCGAATATTTTTAAAATGTTTTTGCTGATCGACGTATGCAAACGCGCGGGATCGGGCCTCAAGCGAATGTGCGATATGCAGGAACAGGCGCTTGCTTGCCCGATCGATATCTCGCAGCAAACGAATCCAGACCGTACAATCGTTGTGTTGTGTCCGCTGCAATTTCCAGCTGAAATTAGCGCAACAATGGAAACAGAACCGGCTGGACAGCTGGAACAGCCGGAACCCGAATGGCTGGATCCGGACAGTGGACAGGAAACCGAGAGCTTCATAACTAACGAACTAAACTTCGTAAGTATAGACACTAACTCCGTTAACAACGAAGAAAACTCCGAAAATATAACCAAAAACTCCGTAAACATCGGGTCGAACTCCATAAAAAATGAGTCTGACTCCGTAAATAGAGCGTCGATCTCTATAAATAAAGAGTTGAAGTTCGTAAATAGCTTGCTTAGCTCCGTAAACAACGACATCAGTATGCATGACAGCAACGAAAAAGGGGAAACGATCGACGAACGGCTATGGAAGATGGCAGAATTGGCACGGCGAAAAAAACGGTTGGCTCCAGCGGTCATGGAACAATTGATCGTTCGGTTATGCCGCGAGCGGCCGCTGCGTCTGAAAGAGCTGGCAGAGCTGCTCGAACGGACGCCGGATGGATTGCGCAACAATTATTTAGGAAAGCTGTTGGAGGAAGGGAAAATCCGCTTAAAATACCCGGATCAGCCGAATCATCCGCGCCAAGCCTACATAGCGGTTGATGAATGAAAGGATTGGAGGGTGAAAGCGAGTCATGATCCAAACGGAAATAGACCGATCGGAAGGATGGGGTCTGCGATTGCACATTTCCTGCTTTTTGTTTTAGAAAGAGGGTGTCCCGCAAGGATGGGGACACCCTCTCTTTTGATCGGACTTGTCATCCAGCTTGCTTTTCTTCGGCTTGGCCATGCTGGCGACGATGCATTCCTTTGGCGAAGTATACTGCCGTCAAAAGCAGCAGCCAGGCTGGGCCGATGATCAAAGCGATGCGCGTATCCGGGAAATACGCCATTAGGGCGGCAACGCCGATCAAAAAGGCAAGCGACACGTATGAGCTGTACGGATAAAGCGGAAGTTTGAACGTGAGACGTTGTGCTTGTTCCGCGCTCAACTGTTTGCGGAATTTCAGCTGGGACAGCAAAATTACCGCCCACGTCCAAATGGCGCCGAATGTGGCGATGCTTGTCACCCATTGGAACACTTTTTCCGATACGTAGTTCAAATATACGCCGACAAGCATGACAAGCGCAGTGGCGATCAAGGCCGCGCCCGGAATGCCGCGCTTTGTCAGCCGACCGAATGCGCTCGGCGCTTCTTGCTGTTCAGCAAGGTTAAACAGCATCCGGCTGGTGCTGAAAATGCCGCTGTTGCACGACGACAAGGCGGCGGTCAAGACGACAAAGTTGATGATGCCAGCCGCGGCGTGAATCCCGATTTTTTCAAACGTCAGCACGAACGGGCTTCCCTTTTCGCCAATTTCGTTCCAAGGATAAATGGACATGATGACAAACAGTGCGCCGACGTAGAAGATCAAAATGCGCCAAAAGACGCTGTTAATCGCTTTTGTCAACGATTTTTGCGGGTTTTTCACTTCCCCAGCCGTTACGCCAATCATTTCGATGCCTAAATACGCAAACATGACCATTTGCAGCGACATCAAAACGCCGCTGATCCCGTGCGGGAAGAAGCCGCCGTGCTTCCAAAGATTGCTGATGCCGGTGGCGACGCCGCCGTTGCCGATGCCAAAGAGGATCATGCCAAGGCCGATGATGATCATGGCGACGATCGTCACGATTTTGATTAACGCAAACCAAAATTCAAACTCCCCGTACGCTTTCACCGCGAGAAAGTTGATGAACGTCATGAGCACCAGGGCGGCAAGCGCCCACGCCCAGCGAGGCGTGTCCGGGAACCAAAACTGCATGTAAATGCCGACAGCCGTAATTTCAGCGATGCATGTGACCACCCATAAAAACCAATAATTCCAGCCTGTCAAGTAGCCAGCGAGCGGACCTAAATATTGATAAGCATAGCGGCTGAACGAACCAGCGACCGGGTGTTCGACGGCCATTTCCCCCAGCGCGCGCATGATGAAAAACATAATGGCGCCGCTGACTGCATAGCCGAGCAAAATCGCCGGCCCAGCCATTTCAATCGCGGACGCCGAACCGAGGAATAAGCCGACGCCGATCGCCGCACCCAGCGACATGAGCGAGATATGCCGTTCTTCTAAGCCTCGATGCAATTGCGGCTGTTTTTGCTCCATTGTTTCTCCTCCTTTTGATAATAAATAATATTTTTTGAAAAAGTATTTTTGAAGCGCTTACATTATAATACTAACCGATGGATAAAGAGGTTGTAAATGAGCAATGTTTTCAAGTTATTATATATTTAATAATCTGAATAGTATTTAAAAATACATGAATTGCCTTGAAGGCCGGTGAAAAAAGTACACCCTGAGGCAGGGATTTAGGGGGCTTATGTCGAAAAAGGAAGAAAAATCGTTGGAATGGAGCGTGAG
>NZ_AYSF01000099.1:0-5613 GCF_000498995.1 Geobacillus thermopakistaniensis | reverse complement strand
TTTTCGGCAAAATTTTCGAATACGGGCGGCGGAAATTGAAGGAGGTGAGCGAGCGGATCGAGGATTTGCTTCAGCTGAAGGCGGAGATGGAAGCGCTGCTTTCCGATTTTGAACAGCGATTGCGAGAATGGGAGGAATCGGATGGATGAACATTTCAGAGCTGCTCGCCCGGAATGCGAGGAAATTTCCAGAGAAAACGGCGGTCATCGAAGGAGAATCATCGCTGTCGTATGCCGAGGTCAACTGCATGGTCAATCGCTTGGCCTCATCATTGGCTCGGCTTGGTGTCGGACGCGGCGATAAAGTCGCGCTGTATATGTCCAATACCAAAGAGTTTGCCGTTTCGTACTTTGCCGTTTTGCGCCTTGGCGCGGTTGTTGTGCCGATTAACGCGCGCTTGACGGCGGCTGAGGTGCAGTATATTCTCGGCCATAGCGAGGCAAAGGCGCTCATCGCCCACGATTGGGTGCATCAAGTGCTCGCCCCGCTTGTCGGTGGAAGCGATGGAATCTGGGTGAAGACCGGGAAGGCGGAAGGCGGTTGGCTGTCGCTCGAGGAGTTGATCGATTCGGGTGATCCAGAAGAGATCGTCTGCCCAGCCAAAGAGGATGATGAGGCGACGATTTTGTATACATCGGGGACAACGGGGCGGCCAAAAGGGGTGTTGTTCACGCATCGCAATGTGATCACGGTTGCGGACATGATCGTGATCGAAACGAAAATCGACCGTCAAAGCCGCCTGCTGCATCTCATGCCGCTCAGCCACTCAGCGCCGCTTCATTTGTTTTTCATAGGCGGCACGTACGTCGGTGCGACCCATGTCCTAGCGCCTGCGTTTTCCCCGGATGCGTTGCTCGAACTGGTCGAGCGTCACAAGATCACCCACTTTTTCGGCGCGCCAGTGGCGTATTTGTTGACGGCGAAGCATCCGCGGTTTGACGAATACGACCTTTCTTCGGTCCGTTGCTGGATGTACGGCGGGGCTCCGCTGTCGCGTGAGGAAGTGAAGTTTGTCGCCAGCCGCTTTGGCGCCGGGCGGATGATGTGTTTATACGGTTTGACCGAAGCCGGCCCGAACGGGACGTACTTGTCTCCTGAGGAGCATGGCGAAAAAGCGGGGAGCGTCGGCCGAGATGCCGCTCTTCATTGCGAGGTGGCCCTCGTCGATGAGAACGGACAGGAAGTTGCGCCCGGCGAGGTCGGGGAGATCGTGCTGCGCGGGGAGAGCATCATGAAAGGATACTACAAGGACGAAGAAAAAACGAACGAGGTGATCAAAGACGGCTGGCTGTACACCGGCGATTTGGCGCGCCGCGATGAAGACGGCTACATTTGGATCGTCGACCGGAAAAAAGATGTCATCATTTCCGGCGGTGTCAACATTTATCCAAAGGAAGTCGAAGATGTGCTGCGAACGCATCCGGCGATCGCCGATGTTGCCGTGATCGGCGTGCCGCATCCGGAGTGGGGCGAAACAGCAAAAGCGTTTGTTGTATTGAGCCAACCTCTCGAACCGCTTGCGGAAGAGTGCAAGCGTTTCCTATCTGACAAGCTGGCTGACTATAAAATTCCGCGTCTGTATGAGGCGATCGCTGAACTGCCGCGCAATGCGACGGGAAAAGTGTTGAAACAAGTGCTGCGGATGTGGGAGACGACGGCGCAGGGAGCACAGGGACGATAAGAAGAGGGGAAAGGGGAGAGACGATGAAACCGCTTTATGAAGTCGATCCGAATTTGCTGGCGAATTTGAAACGGCATTTGGATGACGAATTGTATCGGTATGCGGAAGAAAAGCTCGCGTCGTTTTACGAATTTTGCTTGACGGACGTCGACCGCCGCGCCGTGCACACCGACCGCGAAGGGCAGCCGCGCCTCATCAAGTACGACCGGTTTGGGAACGACATTTCCGAAGTATGGGTAAACGAAGGATACGTGCAGACGGCAAAACAGACGTACGAAACGGGCATTGTCGGTTATGTGCACAAACCGATTCCCGAGCTTGGAAGAAAAGGAAACTACATGTATTCGTACGCCCAAGGGTACATTTTATCCCAAGCTGAGCCCGGGTTTTATTGTCCGGTGACGCTGACGATGGCAACCGCCTATGTGCTTGAACATTTCGCCGACGACGAGTTAAAAGCACGGTACTTGCCCCATGTCACTTCCACCGGTGAGGTCGAACTGTATGAAGGGGCGACGTTTTTAACCGAGCGCCAAGGCGGGTCGGACGTTGGCGCCAACGCGGTGCGTGCTGTGCCGTGCGGCGACCATTATAAACTATATGGGGAAAAATATTTTGCCAGCAATGCCGGCCGCTGCGGCGTGGCGCTCGTATTGGCGCGCATCGACGGGAGCGGGCCGGGGACGAAAGGGCTGAGCTTGTTCCTTGTCCCGTGGCGCAAAGAAGATGGGACGTTAAACGGCATCTCGATTCGCCGCCTGAAAGATAAGTTAGGAGTGCGCGCCGTGCCGTCGGCCGAAGTCGTGTTTGACGGGGCCGAGGCGTATGTGGTCGGCGATCCGCGGAAAGGCTTCTACTATATGATGGAAGCGCTTAATCTCTCGCGCGTCTGCAATGCGGTTGCTTCCGTCGGCATCATGAAGCGGGCGCTTGAAGAGGCGAAACAATACGCTGAGCGACGCACTGCCTTTGGCCATGTCTTGACGGATTACCCGATGGTGCGCGAGACGCTTGCCAATTTGACGGCGAGACAGGAAGTGGAAACGAGCGCCTGCTTTGACATGATCGCCTTGTTTGACCGCGTCATGGCCGCGCCGCATGAAGCGAGCGAGGCGGAGAAAGCATGGCTCAGGCTGCTGATTGCGCTCCTTAAGATGCGCACCGCCGAAGAGGCAATCGCGTTCAGCCATGAGGCGATTGAAATGCATGGAGGCAACGGGTATATTGAAGATTTTGTCACGCCACGCCTGTTGCGCGATGCGCAAGTGCTGACGGTTTGGGAGGGGACGGCGAACATTTTGGCGCTCGAGGTGCTGCGGTTGATGCGCAAATATCGCATCCACGAACGGTTTGCCGCCGAGATGCAGGAGCGCCTTGAGCGTTTGGCAGCTGACGTGAAGCCGCTCGCCCGCCCGGTCGAAGAAGGGCTTAAGGAATGGGGGCAGCACTGGCGCGTCTTAACGGCCAGTCGGAAGAGGTCCAGACGTTCCACGCGAAAGCGATCGCCAATCGGATGTGCGATCTGTATTTGAGCATCATCGCCCTTGAACGCGGGCAAGAAGACGAACGGAACAGGTTGATCGCTGAGCTGTTTTTGCGCCATGTTTGGGAGCGCGGGCTCGTCGATGAACGCATGACGTCGGTGCGCGAGTTTGACTTGATCGTCAGATGTAAAGGAGCGTCTGCGCCGCTCGCGCATTCGTAAGTTGGCGGCATGAAGCGGGCCATGGGCGAAAGGGATGTTCGTTTTTGGCGGACATCTCTTTTTTTGACTGCCAAATGAGCAATTCAACAAGTAGGATGAAAGAAAGGAAGGGGAAAACGGACATGGAAGTGGTGCGCACGCCGCGCCGGACAAAACGGCGCGTTTGGATTTCTGCGGCCATTGGCGTTGTCATTTTGGGGTTGCTCGCCTGCGTCGGTTTGTCCGTTTATGTCGGCTGGCAGCTGACGCATAAACCGCGCGAGCCGGTTACCATGACGCCGAAAGACTATGGCATGGCGTATGAAAGTGCGACATTTACAAGCAAAGATGGGAAAACGGCGCTCGAAGGCTGGATCATTCCGCCTAAAGGAGCGGCGAAGATGACGGTCATTTTTGCCCATGGGTATGCCGGCAACCGGATTCAGAAAAACGTGCCGTTTTTGCCGCTCGCCAAGCGGCTTGTTGACGACGGGTACCGCGTCATCTTGTTTGATTTTCGCGCGAGCGGCGAGTCGGGAGGCGATATGATTACGATCGGCGTCAAAGAGAAAGACGATCTGCTTGGCGTCATCGATTACGCGAAGCGGCACTATCGCGAGCCAGTCGCCTTATACGGCGTTTCAATGGGGGCGGCGACATCGATTTTGGCGGCGGCAGAAGACAGCGATGTTCGCGGGGTGATTGCGGACAGCCCGTTTAGCGACCTCGAATCGTATTTGCGCGCCAATATGCCGGTATGGACGCACTTGCCCGATGTGCCGTTTACGTATTTGATTTTAGCGATCGTCCCGGCGCTTGCGGATTTGGATTTGGGTGTGTCTTCGCCCATCCATGCGGTCGATCGTGTCGCGCCGAGGCCGATTTTGTTCATCCACAGCAAAGACGACCGTTCGATTCCATACAAAGAAAGTGTGAAGTTGTACAACACCCATCCGCATGCGTTTCAACTATGGCTGACGGACAAAGCGGATCATGTGAAAAGTTTTTCTCTCTACAGCGATGAGTATGTAGAAAGAGTGTCGGCGTTTTTGCGCTCATTGGTAAAAACTTCTTCGTAAGGCGGCTGCGATTCGTGTTCGGCCGCTTTTTGTATTATAATGGAAGAAATAGAGAATGAAGATGGCATTGATCAACGAATCGAGGAGTGAATGCCATGTGCGGTCGGTTTACGTTGACAGTTGATTTGGAAACATTGCGGGCGTTGTTTCGTTTCCGTTATCAAGGTTCGCTTGCGCCTCGGTTCAACATCGCCCCGAGCCAGGAGGTGTTGACGGTCATTGTGGAAGAAGGGGAGCGAATCGGCAAAATGATGCGCTGGGGGCTTGTGCCGTTTTGGGCGAAAGATGATCGCATCGGTGTCAAAATGATCAACGCCCGGGCGGAAACAGTCGATGAGAAGGCGAGTTTTCGCCATGCGTTCAAGCGGCGGCGCTGTTTGATTTTAGCCGATGGATTTTATGAGTGGAAAAAAGAGGGATCGAAAAAAGTGCCGTATCGGTTTACGCTTGCAACGGATGCGCCGTTTGGGTTTGCCGGTCTGTGGGAGCGCTGGGAGGGAGCGAGCGGGCCGCTTGAGACGTGCACGATCATGACGACGAGGGCGAACGAGCTCATCGCCCCCATTCACGATCGGATGCCGGTCATATTGCCTCCCGAGCAGCATGAAGACTGGCTGGATCCGCGTTTAGACGACAGCGAGTATTTGAAATCGTTGCTGCGTCCGTATCCGAGCAGCGAGATGCGCATGTACGAAGTGGCGCCGCTGGTCAACTCGCCGAAAAACGACGTGATCGCCTGCATCGAGCCGGTCGACAGCCGGTCAATGGAGGGAACGTGATGCATCCTGTCATCTTATTTGATGGCGATTGCCTGTTTTGCCATGCGAGCGCACACTGGATCGCCGCCCGCGACCGCCAGGCGGTGTTCCGCTTTGCGGCGCAACAGAGCGCCGTTGGTCAAGCATTGTTAGCCAAGCAGGAGATGTCAGCGGGAGACAGCGTCGTCCTCATCGAGAACGGGTGCTGTTATGTAAAATCTGATGCTGTCCTGCGCATCGGACGTCGTCTTGCTTGGCCTTGGAATTGGCTGGCAGCGTCTGGATTTCTCATCCCTCGGCTGTTGCGCGATCATATATATGACACGGTCGCCAACCATCGGCATCGTCTCACTCTGAAGCGCGATCATTGTCAGCTGCCGCCGCCTGAGCTGCGATCCCGCTTTCTTGATG
>NZ_AYSF01000098.1:0-24652 GCF_000498995.1 Geobacillus thermopakistaniensis | reverse complement strand
AACGGAAAAACTAAAATTTGGCCGAAAAGATGTGCGGGTCGTTCGTTGCAATCGGCCGTTTTCTCATATGCGCACGTCCTTCCCTTCTTCTTTTTGGTACGCCCAATCGAGCAGCTGCACCGTATGGACGATTTTTTGGTTTCGTCCATGTTTCATGACGCCAAGCGCCATTTGCAGCATGCAACCTGGATTGCCCATCGAGATCAGCTCCACCTCTTGCGGCACGTGTTGCATTTTGCTCTCAAGCACCGCTTGTGCCATCTCCGGATGGGTGAGGTTGTAAATGCCGGCGCTGCCGCAGCAACGATCGGCGTTTGGCATGGCGACCATTTCCACCCCCGGAATGCTTTCAATCAAAGCGCGCGGCTCTTGGCGGATGCCCTGGCCATGGGCCAAATGGCACGCATCATGGTAGGTGAGGCGCACGTTCAATTCCGCTTTCGGTGGTTTGAAGCCCGTGTCATGCAAAAATTTGGACACATCCTCAACTTTGGCGGCAAATTGCTCCGCCTTTTCATGCCATTCCGGGTCATGGCGGAACAGTTCCGGATATTCTTTCAACATGCAGCCGCAGCCGGCGGCGTTAACGATGACATGGTCGACATGTTGAAACGCCTCAATATTTTGCTTGGCGAGCTTCCGGCCGGTTTCGCGGTCGCCGGCGTGAACGTGAAGCGCCCCGCAGCACGTCTGGTTCGGGACGATGACGACATCGTTGCCGTTATGGGTCAATACACGGATCGTCGCTTCGTTAATATCACTAAACATAACATCCATGACGCATCCGGTCAAAATCGCGACGGTTCGCTTTGTTTCCCCCTTCGCCTTAATGAGCGGCTGATGTTTATACTTTCTCCGAACCGGCGTACCGACCGCTGGCAAAATCGCCTCCATCTCAGCCAAGTGATCGGGCATGACACGCAGCAGTCCGGTTTTGCGCGCCACCGTCTGCAAGCCGCTTTTTTGGTACCATTTCAGCAGGCGGCCGAGCCAATCGAGGCGCGACGGATGCGGAAAAATGCCTTTTAAGAAAACGTCGCTGACAAGCGCCTTCCAACCGGTGAGCGGAACCGCCTGGCGGAGCTGGCCGCGCACTTGTTCAATGAGCCCACCGACATCGACATCGGCCGGGCAAGCCGTCGTGCATGCACGGCAATCCAAGCACGTAAAAATCGGATCGAGCAAATCAGGCGTCAACTCAAGCTTCCCTTCGCCGACCGACTTCATCAAATGAACGCGGCCGCGCGGAGAGTGCTGTTCTTCACCCGTCTGTTCGTACGTCGGGCATGATTCTAAACACATGCCGCAATGAACGCAATCAGCCCACTTGCTCGGGTCCGGCAAATCGTGAAAACGATAGTTGCCAAGACTCGCGGTCGCACACGCCGGGCTGTCCGCCCGTTCATTGGTCATCGTGCTCATCATTAAATCCCCCCAATAAAGCGTTGATCGTTGACCGTTTTGTTCGGATCGATTTTCCGCTTAATGCCTTCGAGCAAGAAAAAGTACGACGGCTTTCCGCCCCAGACGTCGACGCGCTGGCGCAGCGAAAGCGGCAAATGTTTCACAATCGCGTAGCCGCCAAGGCGAACCGCCGTTTGGCGCAGCTCCTCGATTGCGGTCAACACTCCCTCTTCGCCGCCGTGCATATACGCCTGACAAAGCCCGTGGCCCAATCCGCCGTGCGCCTCGATGCGGACATGGCAACGGTCAGCGATTAAAACGCTTTCACGCAAGATGGAGAGTACATCCAAGTTGACAACCCCGATTTTCACTGCCGCTTCAACACCGTTTTCCGCCTGCTCCAGACGCCCGTTCGGTGCCATCGTGTAAAACGTCCGCCAAAACGCCGCCGTCTCTTCGCCGGCTAAAATGGACATTTCCACCGCTTTCGGCCGCAGTCGTTCAACCCAATGCTCTTGGTAATGGACGGCGTTTTCCACATCTTCAAACCCGATCACAAGCGTATAAACCGGCCGTCCCGTCAGCCGCTCGGAAAGCGCCGGGTTGAGCAGTTCAAAACAAATCGGCTCCATCATTGTATCAAGGAACGAAACGGCAAACGAGCGAAAAAAATGAGCCGAAAANAATGGACGGCGTTTTCCACATCTTCAAACCCGATCACAAGCGTATAAACCGGCCGTCCCGTCAGCCGCTCGGAAAGCGCCGGGTTGAGCAGTTCAAAACAAATCGGCTCCATCATTGTATCAAGGAACGAAACGGCAAACGAGCGAATGTCATGAAGATCGCCGCTTGGGAACGACAGCAACACAACGCTTTCATATTTCGCGAGCGGTCGAAGCTTGAGCGTAATCTCGCTCAGCACCCCGAGCGTCCCCATCGCCCCAATGAACAACTTATTCATATCGTAGCCGGCGACATTTTTTACCACTTTGCCTCCGGAACGAATGACGGTCCCGTTCGGATAGACGACGCGCAGCCCGATGACCGAATCGCGCGCTGCCCCATAGCCGAGCCGCTTCGGACCGCTATCGTTCGCGGCAATGACCCCTCCGATCGTCGCTTCCTCCGGCCAAAACGGGTCCAAGGCGACCTTTTGCCGATGCGGAGCGAGCGCGCGCTGCAAATCACCAAACACCGTTCCGGCTTTGACAGTGACCGTCATATCGGCGGCCGCATGTTCGACAATGCCGGCATAGTGTTCCAACGACAGCAAGATGTCCGCCTGTTCCCGCTGCCCGCCAAACCCCCGTTTTGTGCCGCGTCCAGCGATGACGACTTTTTTGCCATGGCGGTCGGCATAGCGGAGCACCGCAGCGATTTCTTCCTCTGTTCGCGGATAGACGGTCACCGCCCCATCATTGCCGAGGGGGTGGAACGATTCATTCCGTTTGATCTGTTCTGGATGCAAAAACGCCTGCAGCTCCTCAATCCATGTCAATGAAAGCATGAGCGCCCTCCTCCGTTTCGTAATAAGAAACATCGTTTCTTTTTATCAGTAAAAAAAAGCGAGCCGCTCGAACCGTTTTCTTTATCAGGCGGAGGGTGTCCCAAAAGAATCGGGACACCTTTTCCGATCACCGTCATATATACAAGTGATTTAGCCCAAAACAACCTTTGGGGCCAGCCCTCCTGCTACTTCTATTAAACCATCGCTCATCCATTTTTTCAATGAATTTTTTGAATTTAGGGATCATTTTGTTCATTCCGTCTCTTCCACCACCACTCCGACCCGCTGCTCGAGCGGCTGAATGACCGCGGCCATATCCAAGTCGGCAAGGCCTGCGGCGATCGCTGCGGCAAACGCTTCTTCTGCTTGAATGCCGAGTCGGCGGCCAAGGCCGATTTCATCCATCAACTCGTTCGCCAAGCGCACATCTTTATGTACATACTTGACCGCCCCGCCAGGAGTGAATCGACGCGGCAACACGAACTGCTCCATATGGCGGCGCAACATCCGGCTGTCTCCATAGCTTTCTTTTAACAGCCGATACAGCTTCCCGGCATGAAGCCCATAAGCGACGCCAGCGACCATCGCTTCCGCCGCGGCGACCGAATGGACGGCGACCAAGTACTGGTTGATCGCTTTTGCCGCGCTGCCGGCGCCGCTTTCTCCTAAATATTCAACCGTTTTTCCTAACACCCGAAGCAACGGACGCACCCGCTCCCATGCTTCTTTCGCCCCGCCGACCATGATCGTCAGCGCCCCTTGCTCCGCCCCTTCCGGCCCGCCGCTTACCGGCGCGTCCAAATAGGCGACGCCGTGCTCATCGGCGCGCCGAGCGACAAACCGGCTTGTTTTCGGACCGACGGTTGTAAAATCAAGGCAAATCGTCCCCGGATGGGCCGCGCTAAGGACGCCGCCTTCACCTGTATACACCTCGATGACATCATCCGGCATCGATAAGCACGTGCAAATGATATCCGCCTCGCCAGCCAGCTCTGCCACTGTCGCCGCCTGTCGGGCGCCAAGGTTGACAAGCGGAACCGCTTTTTCTGTCGTACGGTTGTACACCGTGACATTGAATCCCGCTTCAAGCAGCCGTCTAGCCATGCGCGAGCCCATCACGCCCAATCCAATAAAGCCGACGCGTGTCATCGTCCGCCTCCCCCTTTCATTCCGCGGTATTCATCATACCAGACAAAACTTTCGCTGCTTTTCCCTGATGGAATGTACTCAAGTCCAATCGCTCCATTGTAGCCGTGCTCTTGCAAAAATGCGAAAATCTCGCGATACGGAAGCTCTCCCGTCCCCGGCTCATGCCGCCCGGGGGCATCAGCGAATTGCACATGCGCGATGAGCGGTGCGTAGTCGGCAAACGTCGCTGTCACATTGCGTCCGAGCCGAGCCATATGATAGACGTCATATTGCAATTTCACATTCGTCCGGCCGAGATCGCGTATGATCGCCGCCGCTTCCTCAATATCGGTTAAAAAGTAGCCGGGCATATCGAACGGATTGATCGGTTCAATCGTCAGCGTCAAACCATGAACAGCAAGCGTTGCAGCCGCTTCGTCAATGCGGCGCATATACGTCTCCTTCGCCCGCTCGCGCGGCAAGTCCCTTGGCAACACTCCGGCCATGCAATGAAGATTCGGTACACCGAGCGCGAGCGCATAACGCACTCCTTCCTCCAGTGCACGCCGGAATTCATCATGACGGTCAGAAAAAATGGCGAGCCCGCGCTCCCCCTTTTCCCAATCGCCAGCGGGCAAATTCAGCAAAACAAGCGACAGCTCAAGCTGCTCGAGTTCATCAGCAATCGCCTCAGGAGCCACCGAGTACGGAAACTGGCATTCAACGTGCGAAAACCCATGCTGCTTCGCCTTGGCAAACCGGGCGAGAAACGGCGCTTCCGTGAAAATCGTCGATACATTGACGGCAAACTTCATCATGAGGCTCCTTTCTTCTCCATTTCTTTCTCTATATTCGCCCCACCGTTTGCCGATTCCTGCCTCACCGCGTTTCCCCTTTAATGCCGTAAAAAAACAGCCGCACCATTTCGACTTGCCGCTTTGATCAATGCCACGGTCATGGAAAAAGGGCTGCCCCAAAAGCAGCCCTTTTTGGCGCTCAATCCTCATCGCTGGCGAAAAAACGCAAAATGTAGACAAACAAGTTGATGAAATCAAGGTAAATATTGACCACAATCATCGGGATGTCCGCTTCCGTAAAGCCATAGCGGGCCAAACGGTTGATGTCGTAAATCGTAAAGCCAAGGAAAATCAAAATCCCCAAAGCGGCGATGCCCATTTGCCCTACGCTTGAGAATGGGATGAACCATTGGATGATCAGCAAGCCAAGGAGCGCAAACGCGCCCAGCATCAAAAACCCGCCGAGGAACGAAAAATCTTCTTTCGTTCTCGCCGCGTAAATGGCAACGCCGGAAAACGATACAACGGCCAGCGCAAACGCTTTGAACACCGCCGCCGCGCCGATGATGGAAATGTAATAGCCGATGAGCGGATAGAGCGTCGCCCCCGAGACAAACATAAACGCAAACATAAGCGGATAGCCGACAGCTTTTTTCACGCGGGCGAACATCATGACCAACAGCAGCACAAGTTCAAGCCCGTAAAGGGGCAAATACAGGCCAGCCGGCACCCATTGCCCGGCATACAGCCCCGCCGTCGCGACGGCCAGCGCCGCTAAAAAGGAAACCGCCAACTTCGCCACTGGGCTATGCGGACGATAAACGGTCGAATGATTCATGGCAACCCCCTCCTTTTTCTTTCTAGTTTAGCATATATTTGTTTCTTGTCACAGCCCTTTCTTTTTGATTGACGCAGACTGCATGGACCGTCCACCATGATGTATGGCCCATCGTTCGATCCATCGAAACCAGCGGGCGGCAAACCATTTTTTCAGCACCGGTGGAACGACAAGCAAAATGAAAAAAATGCGGAACATTTGATAACTTGTCACAACGGCAAGGTCGGCATGCGCTTCCCGCGCCAAAATTCCCATTTGATCCATGCCCCCCGGCGCCAAGGCGATGAACGCTGTCAAATACGGCACGCCATGCAGAGCCGTTAAGACAAATGCCGAAGCCATGGAAAACAAAATGAGCGCAAGACCGGTAACCACAGCCGCCAGCACGGCTCTTCCCTTTTCCGCGATGCGAGCCGGTTTCAGCATTAAGCCTAGATAAGCGCCCATCGCGATTTGCGCGATATCTAACAAAGGAGCTGGCAAATGGGGCGCCGGCGTCCCGGCAATGACCAGAGCCGATGTTCCGATGATCGGGCCAAGCAAATAGGCAGTCGGCAGTTTGATGCGCCTTCCGATGATCGCGCTGGCAACCGTGACGATCAAATACAGCCAAACAAGACCGACGCTCCAATGCGCCCCTTGTCCGCATTCTGCGCCCGTCCCCGCCTCAGCGCCGCCGGAAAAGAACGGGCTTAAGGCGATAAGCGGGACGAGAAACACGACGCCCATCAGGCGCATCACTTGAAAAAACGTGACAATCGTTGCATCGACACCGTCGAGCTCCTCGCCCAACACAAGCATTTGCGACAATCCGCCGGGGATGCTGCCGGTGACAACCGAACGGAGCGGAATCCTTGTCCATCTCGCGACAAGGCAAGAAACAAGGAAGCTAAACAACAAAATCAACACCGTCGCCAGCAACATCGCCGGCAATTGTCGGCCCATCTCCACAAGCGTTCCTGCCGTCATCGATGTCCCTAGCGTATAGCCGATCGGAATGAGCGCAGCGTTGCGAATGCCGACCGGCCAATACAACTTTCCCTTCAAAAAACGACCAACCAAAAGCAACGCAGCTGCTGGACCGAGCATCCAATGGAGCGGAACGCCAAACAAGGCGAAAATGAAGCCGCCGAGCGCCGCGATCACCAGCGTCAACGCGATGCGCGCCATGCTGTTCCGCCCTTGTTGTCTTTCCAAAGCCAAGCGAACACTTCCTCTCCACCTTACATCAACGAAATTGTGCTTGCTGTCAATGAACAAAACTTGACAGCGCAGCGATTGTACTTGACTGCCGGTTTTATCGACAGCGGACGGCGGCGCGAAGGCAAAAAGGGACGGCAACTGTTGCTCTACTATCCGCTTTCTGCAAACTATATAGATGCAACGAAATCGTTTAACATATCCTTGACGGAAAAGTGACTCATCCATTTTTGACTGTCGAAGGCAAGCCATAGGCTTGCCTCCGTCACGCTAAGGCGTGACGGAAGACCGAACAACGACTCGCTTAAAGACCCATTCATGGGTCTTTAAGCGGTGTTGTTCGGTCACTCGACAGTCGGATGAAATGACCGGTAAAAACGAAAAATGTTAAAGCTTTAAATTGCATCAGAAATACCAAACAAAAACATTCCTCTCCTGTTTAGCAGAGAGGAATGCTTCTCTTCCCATGACAGGCAAGGAGCAGTGAAGCCAACGGCCCTCGCTTTTTCGCCGATGCGCCGTCCGCTTAATCAGCGAATAAATCGGATGACAAATACCGCTCGCCGGAATCGGGCGCCATGCAAAGGACGCGGGCGCCTTTGGGGAGCTGTTTCGCCACTTTGATGGCGTAATAGGCACTGGCAGCGGCCGAAGCGCCGACCAAAATGCCTTCCTTCGCCGCCAGTTCGCGCGCCATCTGTTGGGCATCCTCATCTTTGATCAAAAAAATGTCATCATAAATCGAGCGATTTAAAATTTTCGGGATAAACCCCGGACCCGTGCCGGGAATTTTGTGCGGCCCCGGCTTGCCGCCCGACAACACAGGCGAACCGTACGGTTCAACGACGTAAATGCGCAAATTCGGGATGCGTTTTTTCAGCTCCTCCCCTGTTCCGGTCACCGTCCCGCCGGTGCCGGCGGTTAACACGAACGCATCGAGCCGTCCATCAAACGCTTCATAAATTTCCACCGCTGTTGTATGCCGGTGTGCATCCGGATTGGCCGGATTTTCAAACTGCATCGGAATAAAGCTGTCAGGGATTTCGCCAGCAAGCCGGTTTGCCTCATCGATCGCCCCTTGCATCCGCTTCTCCGCCGGCGTCAAATAGACTTCGGCTCCGTACGCCTTTAAAATTTTCACCCGTTCGACCGTCGCATTGTCGGGCATCGTAATGATGCAACGGTAACCTCTGGCGGCGCACACCATGGCCAGGCCGATGCCGGTGTTGCCGGACGTCGGTTCAATGATCGTGCTTTTTCCCGGTGCAATTTTCCCTTCCGCCTCGGCGCGGCGGATCATTTCCCAAGCGGGCCGGTCTTTGACGCTGCCGCCCGGATTGAACGATTCAAGCTTCATATACACATCCGCGCCGTCCGGGTCATGAAGACGCTGCAACTTTACAATCGGCGTGCCGCCAATCAAATCTAAAATCGAGTCATACAATTTCACGATCGTCCCCAACCTTTAGCAAAATATTTGTTTGCCTCATTCATTATAAATGATTTTTCTTTTTTCGTTCAAACAGTCTGTCCCGCCCGCAGCACCAGGTTTTTTGATCGTTTTTCGCAAAAGGACGTTCGTTTGGCCGGACCGATTGCGATTTTTCCCCTGTTCTAGTCCGATATTCCCCCTTATAATAAAAAATAAATGATGGAAAGCGAGGTGGCTTTTTTGGCATCTGCGGCACAGCAGCTCGTCACCCATTTAGAAGCCCATTTGCCGAACTTTCTCGCCTATTGGCGGCAACATATGAAAATTGCCGACGATGACAAATACATCGATCATGTCGAACAAAACGGCTTAGCAGTGTTTGAGCTGGTCAAAGAAGCGCTGTTGCGGTCGCTATCTAGCGAGACGGTCGAACGGTTAGCCAACAAAATCGCGAAAGAACGTGCGGAAATGAATGTCGGCATCGGCGCTCTCGTCTACAACGTCAACCTTGGGAGGCGGCTCGTCATCAACCACGCGCTCGCCGCGCCGCTGCCGGTCGACGAGCTGTCCCCGCTCATCGACCATTTGAACGAGCTGTTTGACCAATTTCTGTTTCATGCCATCACAAAATACAATGAGTTAAAGGAAAAAGAACTGCATGAAAAAAACGCGCTCATTGCCAGATCGCATCAAGACCGGCTGACGCTGCTTGGGCAAATGTCATCGAGTTTTGTCCATGAGTTTCGCAATCCGCTTACGGCTATTATTGGTTTTATTCAATTATTGAAGTTTGAGCATCCGCATCTTCCTTATTTAGACATTATCGACCATGAGTTGCAGCAGCTGAAATTTCGCATTTCGCAATTTTTGCATGCCTCACGCAAAGAAATTGTTGAAAGCGAAAAAGAAACGTTTTCGCTGTACCAGTTGTTGGAGGAAATTATCGAGTTTTTATACGCCACGATCGTCGACAGCGATGTCGACCTTTCGGTGGCGATCGATGAATCCATACATATATTTGCCTATAAAGATCAGCTGCGCCAGGTGCTGGTAAACATTTTGCTCAACTCGATCGAAGCGGTGAAAGAGAGGGAAAAACCGCGGCGGATCAACATCGCCGCCCGTTGCCAAGACGGAAGCATCATCATCGAAATCGCCAACAACGGTCCGTCAATTCCAGCCGACATTGTGGAAACGATTTTCGAGCCGTTTTTTACAACGAAAAAACTCGGAACCGGCATCGGCCTGTACATTTGCAAAAAAGTGATCGAAGACCACGGCGGGGATATCTGCTGTTCTTCCGACGACAACATGACGACGTTTTCCATCCGCCTCCCTGCATGACGAACAGCGAAAATGGGCAAGATGGATGAAAAAAGGTGATGCCGATGAAAACGTCTTGGAAAAGCTGGTTGGAGCAGGCGGCAAGTGCCATCCGCGAATGGCTCGAGCGGGAAATGCATTCGTTCGCCGAGCTCGCTGCGTTCATCCGCCATCATCCAGATACCCTGCGGTCAGAACGCACATGGCTTGGCTTGACGTACCGGTTCTACTCGCTCACGATAAACGGAGTGTCATTGAAAATGGAAACGAAAGTCGCCCGCGAAGGCAAGGAGCGCATTCTCTTTTTATCGGTCCATGCTCCGCGTACGAAAGCCGCTGTCTACCGCGCCTATGACGAAGACGGCGATTTGGCGGACATCATCGCCACTCCGCCGCTGTCCCAAAAAACCGCACCGGTTTGACCACGGTGCGGTTTTTTCATCATCATTTCGCGAAAAAGCCCCGCTTCCAAGCGAAACGAAAGCAGGAAGAAAGGTCAACCTTGCATGCCCTGCAGCCATTCTTGGTAACATTCCGGACAAAGCGTTTCTTCGCGTTCTTCGCCATTCGTATGGAACGATACGTAATGCACCTTGTCATCGCACTCGCACTGACAGTAAAAACATGTTTCGCTCATCGCTTTCCCTCCCTTGCCTATTAGTGTGAGCCGTCTTATAACAGCGTTGCAAGGGAACTATTCCCAGCGGCATGAGCGCAGAATAAACGACGCTCGATGCGGTCAGCGCGAGGTGAGCGACAACAAATAGTCCAATACCGCCTCTTGCTCTTCCTTCGTAAATCCGGCTTGACGGTCGATCCAATAACGGTGCCCGGCGCCGGTCACATGCACCGTCCGCAAGTCGGAGTCCTTGGCGTTGGCGGCGATGACGCGCTCGCGCCACGTCCGGTCGATCAGCGCCCGCAGACTGTTGCGCGCATCAGGGGCGATGCCTTTTTGAACGGTGCCCGAAAGCCCGAGCTCACCGTTCGGCCCAACCGCCACGCCGCCATCATGCAAGTATGGAGCGCTCCAAGCGAGCCCGATCAGGCTCGGCACTTTATACCCTCCCGGTGAATCGCCATGAGCAAAGGAGAGCCGGATTTGTTCTCGGTCTAACTGATCAGTTGGCACTTTCAACACTTTCGCCCCTTTTGGAATCGGCACCGGCGTGTCAGGAGCGTACAACACCGGCTCTCCAAACACTTTTTCTGTTTTCTTCAGCGCTTTCGCCCGCGACGGCTCGGTGCCCACTACATCAGCAGCGATGACTCGGTTGTTCGTCAAATACGCCCCGGCATGGCAGCGGATGCAACCGGCGCGGACAAACACCTCTCTTCCTCTCGCCGCCCGCTCCTCGCTGATCCGTTCATTTGGCGGCGGCGGATTGAGCGTATTTTGCCAAGCGGCCACGGCATTGTTTTGCTCATTGAACCGATAACCCGGCTCGCTGACGATCAACCCATCTGGAGCGACGAGCGATACTTTCGGAAACTGCGGCGGCGCGACAAACTGATTAACGCCGGCCGTTTTCGGCGTCGGGTCGACTTTCGCGAAAAAGGCGGACGGTTTCTCCTTTGTCGTCGGCTGATAGCGAAACCGCGGATGGGCGGCGTTTTGCAAAATCGTGCCGAGATACACTTCTTTATCAATGCCAAACAGCGCATCGCTAATTTCCGCCTGCGCGAGCGAATCGGCATTTTGCGCGTGCACGTTGTTGCTGAAAGCAGCCAAGCCATGGAATGAGCCGGCGGCGGCAAAGCCGCTCCACCCGTACGGATGGTCGCCGCGTGTAAACGAATCCGGAATTTGCGCCGGATTCGCTTTCATATCGATCGTCGAATCAAAATTGCCGCGCGGCCAGCTGGCAAAAATGCGATCCACGTCCCGCTCAAGCAGCTCCGGATCCGGCAGCGCCGCTTTGCGCCCGTGCGAATCGATGATCGTCCGATCGAACGAGCGGATATATTTTTTCAGCGAGCGGATATTGGCATGAGTAAAATAAGCGCTCGAATTCGTCGCCAACGCCATGAGCATTCCGGCATTCAAATCGTTGTTCGGCGCCCCTTCCACCACTTTTTTGGTCACTGGATCGACGGTCGCATGGCAGGCGGCGCAGCTGATGCCGACGCGCATGCGGCCGCCGTCGGTGACGATCGGCATCCCGAGCGGCAAGTATGACCCTTTGGGCACGTCGATGCCCGTGTCGATCAACTCGCCTTTTTTATATGTGCGGCCGCCGATCGTCACATCTTCGGCAAGCGGCACGCGCAAATTCGTCGTCCCTTCTCCTTTTAATGCGACAATAGCTTTGGCCATATTGGCAAGCGTCAGCGGCCCGTCGACAATACCCATAATGTCGGTCAAAAACACTTCATTGCCGAACGTTTCTTTATAAAACACCTCCTTGCCGAGACGAAGCAACCGGTCATCGACGACAACCGCCCCTTCCTCTTTTTGCAAATGCTCGTTTCTAGCCGACAACGCTTGGATGCGGCGGTCATCCGCTGCGATCCATCGCCCCCACACATCGATTCCAGTCTGTTTGCTCGCTTCATACGGCGCAATATCGCTCCCATCCGGCACAAACGCATACTCGCCTCGGCGCAAAAGAAGAACGGCCCCGGCAACCAAAAGAAGGAGAACAGCAACGCTTAGCACAATGAATGTTTTTCTCACCCGTTTGCCTACCTCCTTCATAAAGCGGATTGCGCCCATAGTATGCCCCGCTCTAGGCAAAACTTGAGCGCGCGGACTCCTTCTTTTCCCCATTGTCGCGATCGTTCAAAGCGCCACGACCCGCTTTTCCCATCATTCCCCACCCATACTGCAAACAGCCGGACACATACTATGTCACGGAAGGTGGTGAGAAGAATGAACGCGGCAGGAACACACGAAACGCTTGAGCTGCACGAACTGCTTATGTTTAAAAGCACCTGTCTTGCCAAAAGTGCCGCCATGCAGCAAATGGCAAGCGATCCACAATTGAAATCGCTCATTCAACAAGACATGCAAAAGACACAGCAGCACATCCGCGACTTGCAAAACTTGCTGTCATAAGGACAAAAGGAGGGACAACGATGCAGGCAACGATGACACCGACCGGCGTATTGAACGATCAAATGATCGCCGCTGATTGCCTGATCAGTGCGAAAAACGCCATTAAAGGATGCGCGATGGCCATTGCCGAAGCTTCCACCCCAGAAGTGCGCAACACGTTAAAGCAACATTTGAATGACGCGATCACATTCCATGAACAGATCAGCCAATATATGGTCAACAAAGGGTACTACCATCCGACGAACGTTCAAGAGCAGCTGCGCCTCGATCTGCAAGCAGCGCAGCAAGTGCTGTCTAGATACAATCAAAACGTTTAACATATCTTTGACAGAAAAGCCGCTTATCTATTCTTTCTATTTTTCGACTGTCGAGGGCAAGCCACAGGCTTGCCCTCGTCACGCCTTGGCGTGACGGAAGACCGAACAACCATCCGCTTCTCAGACCCATACATGAGGCTGAAAGCGGCGTTGTTCGGTCTCCCGACAGTCGATCAAATGCTCGGCAAAAGCCGCAAATGTGAAAACTTCAAATTGCATCTGTATGCAATCGGTCGGCCGCTGAAGAAGAAAATGGGATTTCACCATGGCAAAAGGTGAATCCCATTTTTCATGATTTGTCCGTCAATCGCCCATCCTAACAACAAAGGAGGTGAACAGCGTGAAACGCCGATACCGAATATGGGCCGCGGCCAGCGCGGTTGTTGCTCTACTCGTTGCCGCAGCCGTCTTGGGGCGACCGGCTCCAGAAGAAAACGCCCCGGCTCCACCGCGGCTGAAGCCGTTTGACGCCGAGGTCGCACCCACCCATCCAACCGTTGTCGCCTTAGACAGCTTAAGCGCAGGCGAGCAGCTGAAACAGCAGTTGAACAAGCACCCGCGCATTCGGGAAATCCTCCATAATCGCCGCGGTGACCGAAGCCATTATTTCGCCAATGAGATCGTGGTCCGCTTTCGGGCATTGCCATCGGAAAGCCGTCTTCAACAAATGGAGGCAGCCATCGCCGGCCAGTTCATCAAGCAGGTCGACCACGTGTTTGTATTCCGCTCGCGCGAGCAAACGTATGAGGAAATGCGCCGCTATTTCCGCTCTCTTCCAACGGTTGATTATTGTGAACCGCACTACATTTACATGCAAAATGAGTGGAACAAGCCGGCGCCGGTGCCGAACGATTCGTTTTACGCCCGCTACCAGTGGAACTTGCCGGCCATTCATACCGAAGACGGCTGGACGCTGTCGCGCGGCAAGCGGAATGTGCCTGTCGCCATCATCGACAGCGGAGTCGATTTGACCCATCCCGATTTAACCCGTCGCCTTCTGCCCGGATATAACGTATTGGCCGACGACCGCTCTCCGAATGACGAAAATGGCCATGGCACCCATGTCGCCGGCATTATCGCCTCACAGCCGAACAACGGCGAAGGAGTCGCCGGCATGACATGGTTCAACCCGATCATGGCCGTCAAAGCATTAAATGCGGACGGCTATGGAACGAGCATTGATGTAGCGAAAGGAATCCGCTGGGCGGTCGACCACGGGGCAAAAGTCATCAACTTAAGCCTTGGCAACTACCAACCGTCCTCGGTGCTTGAGGAAGCGATCCGCTACGCCGACGCTCATGATGTCGTGCTTGTCGCCGCTTCCGGCAACGACAGCACGTCGCAGGCGAGCTTCCCAGCCGCTTATCCAGAAGTGATCAGTGTTGGCGCTGTCAACCCGGATCTTTCCTATGCGCTTTATTCCAACTACGGCGACTATGTGGATGTCGTCGCGCCTGGAACGAACATTGCCAGCACGTTTGCCGGCCACCGGTACGCCGCCCTTTCCGGCACGTCGATGGCCGCGCCGCACGTCACCGCACTCGCCGCTTTGATCCGCTCCGTCAACCCGCGGCTTTCGAACGATGAAGTGCGCGACATTATTCTCGAAAGCGCTGACGATTTGGGAGAGAGAGGAAAAGATCCGTATTACGGCTATGGGCTGATTAACGTCTACCGCGCGCTCGAGCTGGCTAAGCAATAACCGATGCTCCTTCCGCCAATGATTGGGGAACTCGTCGCTGGGAAAGGTCAAACGGACAAAATTCTCATCTCCTGTGCGAACGATGTTAAAACTCCCCCACAGCATAAATCAGCAAACAGCCGGAAACGGCGCCTTCGGTGCCGCATTCCCATAGAGGAGCGCCTATCTGCTGAAACGAAAAACGATGGGGATTCGGGCTATACCCCCATCGTTTTTTCGCACGTCAACATCGTCGTCACCGCTCCGACGACCGTGACGACGACAAGCGAGTGGACAAACGGCACTGAGTCGATGATCATGCTCCCAGCTGAAATAATGCAGGCGTCAATGACAAAAATGATGATCCCGACGTTCCAGTTCGTCCATCTAGCGATAAACTGGGCGAGCAGGTCGGTCCCGCCCGTGCTCGTCTCCTCGCGCAGCATCAAGCCGATGCCCGCGCCGACCAGCACCCCGCCGATGACCGCGCTCAAAAGCGGATCCAACACCACCACGCCGCGCAAAACGGACAATACGTCAATCATCCATGAGGAAAATAAAAGTCCGTGCAAGCTGTTGTAAAAAAACGGGCGGTAGTAAAACCATGCGGCTGCATAAAGCGGAACGCTTAAGACGATCATCGTCAACCCAGCCTGAACGTGCCACACGTATTTGGCGATCAGCCCGAGCCCGATCATCCCCCCATCAAGCAAATGGTGAGGGACTAAAAAGACGTTGATGCCAACGCCAAGAAGCAGACTGCCGACAATCACCGCCGCCATTTTTTTGATCATCACGAAACCCCTCCGCCACGGCTTATCCCAACGAGCCAACATGCCTCCATATATATGTATATGGCGCCCCTTGACAGAGCTTGTCTCTTTTTTGCCGCATCGCGGAGGAAATGGCTGGTCACGGACGAAATGCAAAAATAAGAGGCCAGGCCTCTATGCCCAACCTCTTATTTTTGCGCTTTTGTCGTCTCGTCATCGTCGATGATGCCTTTTGTCGCATTCTTAAATTCGCGCAGCGTTTTCCCGGCCGCTTGTCCTAACTCCGGCAGCTTTTTCGGCCCGAAAATGAGCAAAGCGAAAAAGACGATGAGCGCAATTTCTCCAAAGCCGATGTTCATGTTTGTCACTCCAATGTTCAAGCGTCGTTTCTTGAATCATTATACCATAGAAGAACAGACAGTGTCATCGTCTTTCCCTTGACAAAACGGCGACAATTTGCACATCTCTCATTGTTCCTCAAGCAGTCGCACCGGTACGTCTTGTTCGTGTTCCGGCTCATCGGTGAAATAAACGCGAGCCATTTCGCGCTCATCATCGACGTGCTGAATCACCACTTGTTTCCCTTTATACATCACCGGAACGATCTCCCCGGCTTCAGCCATTCGCTTCGCCCGCAACAGTTCCATTTACTCCCCTCCTTTCGCACTGTCTTCCGCCTGTGCCCGCAAGCTTTTCCAAAACAACTCGTCGTTGCAGACAATCTCATGAAGCTCGCCTTCGTCTCCTTTGGCGTTGATGATTTCAAGCAACTGCGTCATATCGCCTATTTCGCGCCGATCGTTTTTCACCGAATCATCACCTTTCTTTGGCAAACTGATGACAGCGGACATCCCATCGCTTCGTTTCCTGCGTTGACTCCCTCAAAAAGAAGGAGTATGATTCGAATTGGTGTGTACAGAAAGGAGGAAACACTATGAAGGAGCGGGACTATTATTTTGACAACGCAAAATGCGCGCTCATGCTCCTCGTCGTGTTTGGCCACTTTCTGCGCCCGTACATTGATGACGTCTTATGGGTGCACAGCTTGTATACGTGGATTTTCTTTTTCCACATGCCGGCGTTCGTTTTCATTTCCGGCTATTTCGCAAAAAAATTCCACGAGCACGGCTACTTGCAAAAGATCACGAAAAAATTGCTCATCCCGTACGTTCTGTTCCAGCTGGTGTATTCGATCTACTATTTCTTCCTGTATGACAAACAGTCGCTGGAACTTGACTTATTGACCCCGCATTGGAGTTTATGGTTTTTGCTCAGCCTGTTTAGCTGGAACGTGCTGCTGTTATGGTTCGGCCGGCTGCCAAAGCGGATCGCATTGCCGATGGCGCTTCTTTTCGGCCTTGCCGGCGGGATGATGGAAGTGGAAAAATGGCTGAGCTTGTCGCGAACGCTCACGTTTTTCCCGTTCTTTTTGCTTGGATTTTTCTTTCAAAAGTCGGCGATCGAGCGCTTGTTTGCCGCCCCAGTGCGCCTCGTTTCGCTATTCGTGCTTGTTGGCATGTTTTTCGTCATCCATTTCGGGTTTCCGGATTTGCCGCAAGATTGGCTGTACGGCTCGAAATCGTACGATACGCTCGGCGTCTCGGAATCAGCCGGCATTGCGAGCCGCCTCGCCATTTATGGGGCGAGCCTGCTCATGATGTTTGGCTTTCTGTCGCTCATCCCGAGCCGTCGCTTCTCCTTTTCCGTGCTCGGGGCGCGCACGTTTTACATCTATATCTTGCACGGGTTTATTTTAAAATATTTGCACGAGACGCCATTCCCAGACTTTATTATGGATGTGCACGGCTATCCGCTTCTGCTTGCACTGTCGGTTGCCATGATGCTCATCCTTGGAAGCAAGCCGGTCGTCCGGCTCGTGCGGCCGCTGTTGGAATGGCGATGGCCGAACTGGCGGCAGACAACGACCTAGCAGTCAAAAAAGAAGGCCGAAAAGACGTGTATGCATGGTATCAAGAACAGCGNTGCAGGTCCGTCCGAATATCGAAGGAAACGCGCTTTCTCTCCACTTTCTTATCTTCCTTTCTTGGTTGGTTGTTATATTCGTTTAAAGAAAAATTGTGCCGAAAAGCGCGTGCGGGCTGCCCGCACCGCTTCCGCTAAGGCGGCGGCCGCCGCCTTTGGCGACGGAGCCGAAGCGATGGCGCTGATGACGGATACTCCATCCGCCCCGGCTTCCACAACGGTTTTGGCGTTCGCAGCCGTAATGCCGCCAATGGCGACGATTGGAATGGTGATGCCGGCTTCGCGCAAGCGGCGGAGAACATCCGGTCCTTGCGCTTCCTTTGCATCCTCTTTCGAACTGGTCGGGTAAATCGGGCCGACGCCGAGGTAATTTTTCGGCCTGATTTTGCTTCGTCTCCANTTCGCAGCCGTAATGCCGCCAATGGCGACGATTGGAATGGTGATGCCGGCTTCGCGCAAGCGGCGGAGAACATCCGGTCCTTGCGCTTCCTTTGCATCCTCTTTCGAACTGGTCGGGTAAATCGGGCCGACGCCGAGGTAATCGGCGCCCGCCTCAACGGCCGCCATCGCTTCTTCGACGTTGTGCGCTGAGACGCCCAAAATTTTATCGCCGATTTTTTCCCGCACGCGCCGCGCGTCCTCATCGTCTTGACCGACATGGACGCCGTCGGCATCAATGGCGAGGGCCAGCTCGACGTCATCGTTGACGATAAACGGCACCCCATAAGCGCGGCAAAGGCGCTGCAGCTGCCGGGCGAGCGCCTCTTTGTCCGCCCCTTTTAAAGCGCCCGGCCCTTTTTCGCGGAATTGAAACAACGTCACACCGCCGTCAAGCGCTTCTTTCAGCACATCGGCGGCCGGACGTTCGCTGTTTTGGCTTCCCATAATGAAGTAAACAGCCAGCCGCTCCTTCATTTCGCCGCTCGCGATGCGCACCATCGTTCTCACTCTCCATATTGGCGGTACGCCCAATGGTTCGTCGGCCCATGGCCTTGGCCGATGCCGAGCGGGTGGGCAATCGCCGATTGCACAAACGCCTTCGCCGTCGCGACAGCGTCGACAGGATGCCGCCCTTTCGCCAGCTCAGCGGCGATCGCCGCGGCAAATGTACACCCGGTTCCGTGCGTATGGCGCGTGTCAATTCGCTTGCTTTTAAAATAGGAAAATTCGCTGCCGTTATACAGCAAGTCGACGGTTTCTTCGCCATCATCGTCATGGCCGCCTTTCACGACGACATAGCGGGCGCCCATCCGGTGGAGGAGGCGCGCGGCTTCGCGGCGGTCATCCATCGTGCGGATGACAACGCCTGTCAACGCTTCCGCTTCTGGAATGTTCGGTGTAATGACAAGCGCCATCGGCAGCAGCTCTTCTTTCAGCGCGGCCACCGCTTCCTCTTGCAACAGCGGAGCGCCGCCTTTGGCGATCATCACCGGGTCGACGACCAGCCGCTCCCATTTATGTTTTTTCACTTGTTCAGCAACCGTACGAATGATCTCGGCACTAAAGAGCATGCCGGTTTTCACCGCATCCGCGCCTAAATCGGCGGCCACCGATTCGATCTGGGCGGCGACTGCTTCCGCCGAGAGCGGATAGACTCCTTGCACGCCAAGGGTGTTTTGCGCCGTCACCGCCGTGATCGCTGACATGCCAAAGACGCCGAGCTCCTGGAACGTTTTCAAGTCAGCCTGAATGCCGGCTTTTCGGCTAAATTTTAGAAGCTCCTCGNCTGGGCGGCGACTGCTTCCGCCGAGAGCGGATAGACTCCTTGCACGCCAAGGGTGTTTTGCGCCGTCACCGCCGTGATCGCTGACATGCCAAAGACGCCGAGCTCCTGGAACGTTTTCAAGTCAGCCTGAATGCCGGCGCCGCCGCCGCTGTCCGACCCGGCAATCGTCAACGCTTTGTACACCATCGTGTTTCTCCTCCCCTTTTACCGTTGTTCCACCCGGCCATGCCGTTTGACATCATCGACGCTTGTATACGCCAACGCGTCCAAAAACGCCGTCTGGAAGCTGCCCGGTCCGCGCTCCCCGGCTTTGGCCGCCGCCTGCTCCGCTGCGACGCCGTAATACACAAGCGCAGCCACCGCCGCTGCCGCCGCATCGCGCTCAACGGCCGCAAACGCTCCGATGACCGATGTCAGCAAGCAGCCCGCTCCGGTCACTTTCGTCAACAACGGATGGCCGTTCTGAATAAGATACGTCGTCTGTCCGTCCGCAACGACGTCCTCTTTTCCAGTAATCGCGACAACGGCGCCGAGCTGCTCCGCCGCCCGTTTGGCCAACGCCACTCGATCGCCGCTGCCGCCGCCGGCATCGACTCCTTTAATCGTCCACGCCTCACCAATCATATTGGCGATCTCCGCCGCATTGCCACGGATCACGGCAAGCTTGACTTGTTCCGCGATGCGGCGCGCCGTCTCCGTCCGGTAGCGCGTGGCCCCGGCCCCGACCGGGTCGAAAATGACCGGCACGCCGGCTTCATTGGCTGCCTGGCCGGCGACAAGCATCGCTTCCACCTCTTTGTCATTCAACGTCCCAATATTGAGGACAAGCGCTCCAGCGAGCTTCGCCATCTCGCCCACTTCCTCTTTCGCATACGCCATCACCGGTGAAGCGCCAAGCGCAAGCAATCCATTCGCCGTCCAATTCGTCACAACGACATTCGTGATATTATGGACGAGCGGATTCTCCTCTCTTACCCGCTCGAGCAGTTCCGCCCATTCATGCCAATTGGCCATTTCCGGTTTCTCCCCTTTCCAAGCCCTTTCGCCGGCCATACACTGGCTTTCGCCGTACTTTCGGCCAATAGAATGATCCATTCTCCCCATCCATCAGTCTACTCTTTCTTTTTTTGAATTGCAAGACAAAGAAAAAAGGCGGCCGCCAAAGCGCACCTCCCTTTTTGTTCCATTACGAACGCGTCCATTCGGCCGCCCCTCCCTCTTCGGACGGCGCCGCCGGCGACAGCCGCTGCGGCAGCGGCCAATTCCACAAATCCAAATCGATGATATAGCGCGGCCGCCGTTTTGTTTCTTTGTAAATTTTTCCAATATATTCACCAATCAGCCCGAGCGCCATCAGTTGCAACCCTCCTAACAGCCAAATGGACGTAATGAGCGACGTCCAACCCGTTTCCGTATGCCCGACCCATTTGAGGAAAAGAAAATAGGCGCCAAACATCAAGCTGACGACAAACGAGAGAAACCCAACGAGCGAAATGAAACGGATCGGGGTGACGCTGAACGACGTCACGCCGTCAAGCGCAAAGGCGATCATTTTTTTCAGCGGATATTTCGTTTTCCCGGCCAGCCGCTCTTTTCGGTCATAATAAACCGTCGCCGACCGAAAGCCCAAAAGTGGAACGATGCCGCGCAAAAACAAGTTCGCTTCCCCGAACTGTTCAAGCGCGTCCACAGCGCGCCGGCTCATAAGGCGATAGTCGGCGTGATTGTAAACGAGATCGACGCCAAACGCCTTCATCAACCGATAAAACCCTTGCGCCGTATGGCGCT
Source organism: Geobacillus thermopakistaniensis (assembly GCF_000498995.1). Classification (NCBI taxonomy): domain Bacteria; kingdom Bacillati; phylum Bacillota; class Bacilli; order Caryophanales; family Anoxybacillaceae; genus Geobacillus; species Geobacillus thermopakistaniensis. The sequence continues at coordinate 3,697 of NZ_AYSF01000098.1, read as the reverse complement.
TGAACCATGTATCGGCATCGCGCCGCCGGCGCACGCCGTAGACGATGTCATAGCCTTCACGAAACTTTTGCACAAATTCCCGAATCGCCGCTACATCATCTTGCAAATCGGCGTCGATCGAAATGAGGCAATCGGCATGCCTTTTCGCGGCGAACAGCCCAGCAAGCAGCGCGTTTTGGTGGCCGGCGTTATGCGCCAGTTTCAGCCCTTTCACTTCCGGGTGACGCAAACTCGCTTTGTATATGATCTTCCATGTGTCATCACAGCTGCCGTCATCGACGAACAAAAGCGCGCTGTTGGATGAAATGAGCTGCTCTTCAATCAATTGTTCGCGCAACTCCCGTAAGCGGCGGATCGTCTCCGGCAGCACCTCTTCTTCGTTGTAACACGGCACAACAATAGCCAACGTCGGTTCGAACATGTCACCTTCCTCCCTCCGGCACGACTTTGTATAAATAGATGGTCCACGCGGACTCTTTGGAACGGAACACCCGCTCAAGGCGCAAGGCGTTTTCGTCGGCATTTTCAATCGGCAGCGCTGAAAAAATGTAGCGCCCGCCCATGTTATAAAACACGTTTGTGTTCAATTCCAAGCTGCGAATCGTCCGCTTCGAGTTTTTCTGAAACATATACCGCTTGCCGAGCTCATCGACGAACAAATAGCAGCGCCCGCCCCATTCATCGAAATACTCGCGCAGTTTTTTGTTTTTCGCAAGCTCCTTGGCGATGATGCGGCGAAACCGATGCTTGTATTCGAGCGGATAAAAGTTGTTGTACGTATCGAGTGTGTAAAAGCCGTTGTATTGAGCGATCGCCGGGTGGATGCCGATGCTGGCGACACGGTATGTATGCACCGGGCGGCCGATATAGCGGCGAATGGCGGCAAACTGCTTTTCCGCGTAAAACTCGCGAAACGACGGCTTGTCGCGGTAGACGATTTCCTCATTGCATAAAGCAAGCACGACAAGCTGCAAGACAATGGCCGTCGCACCGACCGCCCGCCACCTTCGGCCTTCCTGCCAAAAAATTTTCAGCGCCAGTGCAAACAAGACGTAAATCACCATTGGCCGCAAAAAATGGTAGCGGGCGAAATTGAACTTATCGAGCAAATCAAACCGTTCGGTGAGCGGCAGCCATCCTTTGTAAAACCAAAACGCATACCATGTCGACAGCGCGAAGTTCAACCCGTGCAAAATCAAAAACAGTTTCTCCCGCCGCCAGCTTTTCCGCTTCCATACAATGTACAAGGCAACGAGCGTCACCGGTAAAATGACGAGCCCATGCACGGTCATGACGTGGGTATGGCCGAGCACATAGTTTTTGAACGTCAGCCGGATGACGCGCCAAAGCGGCAGACGGGCGTGGAAATATTCGTCGCGGCTTGTCGGCTCATTGGAAAACAAGAGCGAATGGACAAGCCGGTAATCGACCGCCAAATAGAGCATCGTCATATAGACGATGGCCGCCAAAAACCGCCAATTCCAACCCTTGCCGCGGATGACATCAATGAGCCACCAAATCCCAAGCGCGCTCAAGAAAAAGAAAAATCCAAGCACGAAGCTCGAATAGAGCGGCAAAAGCGTCAACACCGCCCAGTTCACCCATGAACGCTCGCCGCCCCGAATGTTTAAAANCCAGATGGGGCCAAAAGATAGCCGAAAACCTTGCCGCGGATGACATCAATGAGCCACCAAATCCCAAGCGCGCTCAAGAAAAAGAAAAATCCAAGCACGAAGCTCGAATAGAGCGGCAAAAGCGTCAACACCGCCCAGTTCACCCATGAACGCTCGCCGCCCCGAATGTTTAAAAACGCCCAAAGCGCAAGCGGCATCCCGAGCGTACTTAACATTCCCGATGGCCAAAACGGCGTCAAGGCAAACGTCAACGAAGAGCCGATGCGAATCCATCCCCAGCGCTCGCCCGGCAGCACATGTTTTCGCAGCAGCAAATACATGCCGATGAACGCCAATACGCGGGTTGCGGCTTGACTGAGCCCATAGGCGTAAATGGATGGAAACAGGGCGTGAAGCCAAACGATGCCGCTGAATTCTGTGCCGAACGCGTTGCGCGGCAGGCCGTTGATGATTTGCGGAATGACGCCATCGACCGGTCCGAACAGCTCACCGCTTCGAGTGAGCACCTTATACCAGGCGATGTTCGAATCCAAATTGTCGTGGACGCGCATATGCGCATCCTCGCCAAGCACAAAATACGGCGACACGTACAAGGCGATGACAACGAAAGAGAAGATCAGGATTCGCTTTTCGATGGCCGGCACCTTTTCTCCCCCTTTCGCCCGGCTCTTGTCTTTCTTTATTGTTCAACCCAACAGGAAAATTATTCATGAGAATGGAAAAAAACGGACCCCTGTCCAAACAAAAAACCGCCGTCGGCCGGATGAAGCCGGATGACGGCGGTTTTCTATTCGTCTATTTACCTTTCGATCAGCCTTTTGCATGCAACACAACGTTGCCCAAAAAGCTGGTGATGGAACGAAAAAACGCGCGAACCATGGAGATTTCGCTCTTGAACGCTCTCCCACCTACGCTCACGCGTGGAAGTGTGGGGTCTTCTCGGTTTAGGATGATAAACAACCGCTTTTCCGCGCGTTCGCAACAACGATTTTGCAGAAAGCGCGGTTTTTACCGACCTTACAAACGGCGTCAAGCCGAGAACAGCGCCGCCGGATTGCCGATGAACATTTGCTCAAGCACTTCGTCGCGGATTCCTTCATTTTTCAGCGCGGGGATGATGTTCACAAACAAATGCTCGACATGCCAATTTTTCATCATTTCCGCAAACGGTTCCGGCAGCGTAAACGGACGACCGAGCCAAACGTTGACAGTGTCATGCGACAGCATAATTTGTTTCTCGTACCCATCGCGGAGCAGAGCAAGGAGCGTCCGCACCCGCTCCTCATCGGTCGGCGCGCCGACCATCCCTTGGATGCCGAAGCGGTCAAACGCAATGTAAACGCCGTAAGCAAGCGTCTTTCGATGATAGTCCGGGTCCGTGTTGCCGCACATATGGCCGATGACAATTTTTTTCGGATCGGCGCCGTGCTCAAGCAAATAGGCGGCTTGTTCCGGCCCCATCGTTCCTTCTTGCGTATGGGTGATGATGACCGCACCCGTCTCTTTTTGCGCGCGGGCGGCAGCGCGGAAGAACATCTTTTCGTACTCAGTAATGCGCCCTTTGCTCGAGGCGAGCTTGATGACACCCGCCTTGATTCCGGTATCGGCAATGCCCTCGGTCAACTCGGCCATAAACATGTCGTAAATGTCATCTTCTGCTGTTCCGAGAAGCCGGCGGAATTGGAAGTACGGCGGCGCCCCTTCCCCTTCATAATAATAGCCGGTGGCGCAAATAATGTTCAGCCCCGTCTCTTCAGCGACGCGCCGCAAAAACGCCGGGGTGCGCCCGCAATCGTTCGGCGTCGGATCGACAACCGTTTGAATGCCGTGCCGCTTCATCTTTTCCGCCGCCTCGACTGCGACGCGAAGCGACTCGTCTTCACGGAACGTGCCGCGCGTCACATCGCCTTGAAACCCTGGATAACCGAAGAGGAAATGCTCGTGGATGAGCGTTTTGCCAAGCTGTTCCACCGGCACCGGCCCGCATACCGTTTCTACCATCTCCGCCATCAGTTGTTCACCCCTTTCCCCGCTTTTTTCGGCGGAATTTTTATTGCCCTGTT
>NZ_AYSF01000097.1:0-10637 GCF_000498995.1 Geobacillus thermopakistaniensis | reverse complement strand
CACAGCCAGAAAAAAGCTCGCCGAAAAAAACGCCGTCCGGCGGGCGACAAACCGATAGCGGTAGCGCGTGCGGCGCTGAATGACCCATAAGTTGAACGCCACAGAGACGAAATAGCCCGCCATCGTGGCAACAATGGCCCCGACGGCCGACCATTTCATAATGAGCGGCGTGTTGAGCAAAAGCTTCACAAGCAAGCCGGCTGTCAAACTGACGACCGTAAACCGCTGCTCGTTGATGCCTTGCATGATCGCCGCCGTCACAGAAAACAAAGCGTACAAAATCGCCGCCGGCGCATACCAGCGCAACACTTGTTCACCAAGCGGATCATAGCTGTAAAACGAGCTGTACACCGGCCCTGCCAGCACCGCCATGCCAATCACCGCCGGGAGCGTTAAAAACATGAGCACTTGAAACGTCTGGTTCAAATATTGCCGCAGCGCTTTCCGGTCTTGCGCGACATACGCTTTCGTAATCGTCGGGATGAGCGCCAAGCTGAACGAGGTCGCGAGCGTCACGGGTATGATGACGAGCTTTTGCGCCCACATGTTGAACACGGAATACGCGTGCTCCGAGATGTTCCCGCGGCCCGCCGCCGCCATCGCGTGATTGAACGTAAACTGATCGACGAGCTGGTACAGCGACATCGACAAGCCGACAAAAACAAACGGAATCGAAGAAAGAAGCAGCTCTTTATACATCGCCAAAAGCGACACGTCCGCTTCGCCGCGGTCACGCGCAAGCAGCGACTGCAAATACGGACGCCGCTTCCACCAATAGACAAGCAACACCAAAAGCCCCGCCGCCGCCCCGACAAACGCGGCAAACGTCGCCGCGCTTACAGCGGAGACGATCGAGCCGTCCATCAGGCGCAAAATGACGTAGCACGCCCCAAGCAAAAAAGCGATGCGCGCGATTTGTTCGACGACTTGCGACAGCGCCGTCGGGCCCATCGACTCATGTCCTTGGAAAAATCCGCGGATCAAGCTCATCACCGGCACGATGAGGAGCGCAAAGCTGACCGCGCGGATGACGGCCGTGACGTCGTCGACCGAGTTGACGTTCGTTTTCGCATCGATGACGTGCGGCGCCAAGATGGGCGCCAGGGCGTACAAAATGAGCCATGAGGCGATGCCGCTTGCGATCATCAAGACAAGGCCGGAGCGAAAGAGCCGATAGCCGACGCCGTATTCCCCAAGCGCGTTGTATTTCGACACAAACTTTGACACCGCCACCGGCAGCCCGCCGGTCGCCAAGCTCAAAAAAATTTGGTACGGCACATAGCCGTATCCGTACAGCGCCCCGCCACGCTCGCCGACAAGATGGTAAAACGGGATGACGTAAAATAAACCAAGAAGGCGAGAAATCATCACGCCAGCCGTTAAAATAAACGTGCCGCGCAGCAGTTTCGATGTTGACATATGACCCCTTCCCTAGCCATGGACGTTGAAAATGACAACGTATCTATTTTACCATAGTTGTCAATGGAACGAAAAATATCGGCCACGCGCAGAAAGAAAGGGTGGAATGAACATGGGATACGACGTCATCATCATCGGCGGCGGTCCGTCCGGGCTCATGGCGGCCATCGGCGCCGGCGAAGAAGGGGCGAAAGTGCTCTTGTTGGAAAAAGGAACGAAACTCGGGCGCAAGCTCGCCATCTCCGGCGGCGGGCGCTGCAACGTGACGAATCGGCTGCCGGTGGATGAAATGGTCCGCCATATTCCCGGCAACGGCCGCTTTTTATACAGCGCCTTTTCCGTATTTAACAATGAAGACATCATCCGCTTTTTTGAGCGGCTCGGCGTGCCGCTCAAGGAGGAAGACCACGGCCGCATGTTTCCTAAAAGCGACAGCGCCCAGTCGGTCGTCGACGCGCTTGTTCGCGAATTGTCGCGCCTTGGCGTCGATGTTCGGCTTGAATCGCCAGTGGCGGACGTGTTGTATGAACAAGGAAAAACAGTCGGTGTCACGCTGAAAAGCGGGGAGACGATCCACGCCCGTGCGGTTGTCGTCGCCGTCGGCGGCAAATCGGTGCCGCAAACCGGCTCAACAGGCGACGGCTATCCGTGGGCGGAAAAAGCGGGTCACACGGTGACCGAACTGTTTCCAACCGAAGTTCCGATCGTCTCGCATGAGCCGTTCATCAAAGAGCGGACGCTGCAAGGCTTGTCGCTGCGCGACGTCGCGTTAAGCGTCTTAAAGCCGAACGGCAAGCCGATCATCACCCACCGGATGGATATGCTGTTTACGCACTTCGGCATTTCCGGCCCAGCCGCCCTCCGCTGCAGCCAGTTTGTCGTCAAGGCGTTGAAAAAAGCGGCGGACGGCGCGGTCGAAATGAGCATCGACGCGCTTCCGGACGTGACGCAGGAAGAGCTGTTTCAACATTTCGCCAANTTTTCGGCCCGCTTTTGCCAGTTTGTCGTCAAGGCGTTGAAAAAAGCGGCGGACGGCGCGGTCGAAATGAGCATCGACGCGCTTCCGGACGTGACGCAGGAAGAGCTGTTTCAACATTTCGCCAAGCTGTGCAAAGAGGAGCCGAAAAAGGCGATGAAAACGATCGCCAAAACGGTTCTTCCCGAGCGGTACGCCGTCTTTTTGCTCGAGCGGGCCGGCATCGACCCGCACGCCTCTGCCGGCACGGTCGGCCATGAGGCGCTGCGGGCGTTTGTCCGACAGTGCAAACAGTTTACCTTTTACGTCCACGGCACGCTGCCGCTTGAGAAAGCATTCGTCACCGGCGGCGGCGTGTCGGTCAAAGAAATTGAGCCGAAGACAATGGCCTCCAAATGCATGGCCGGCCTTTACTTTTGCGGGGAAATTTTGGACATTCACGGCTACACGGGCGGCTACAACATCACCGCCGCCCTTGTCACCGGGCGGCTCGCCGGCGTGAACGCCGCCCGCTATGCATTGGCGGAAAAAAACGGGGCGAGCGGCTCCGCGGGGCAGACAGCAACGAATTGACCGCCGTCCTCATGCCCCTCGGGTGCTCCGGGGCGTCCGCTGACATTCCGACAACGCCCGTCTTCAAGGCGGGCGATCGCAAAATTTCGCCGCCTGAAATGGAAATGCCGCAATGAACAAAACGTCGCCCGCTTTAGGGGGATCAGCACGAAAACGGCCCAAAGAATCCCACGGTCTGAAGCCGTGTGGAGTGTCAAGTCCGGTAAATGACCATGGCGGAAAAACAGTAGATTTGCTCGCCTTCCGATTCCATCGCCGCCACACTGTACTTGACATCGATCAACTGTCCGTCTTTCAATCGGGCTAAAAAATCATTGACCGCCGCTTCCAAATCTTTTTCATGCTCTTTATCAAACACTTTCACTTTGTACATCGCCATTCCCCCGTTTTCTTTTTCCTTTTCCACGCATTTAGGGAAAATCCTGCCCACAAAAGGCGTCACGCGCCCTCGAACAGCGGGACGCGTGACGTCAGAAACTTCATTCGTCTTAATACACTCCAACCGCATTGAACGCCTGTTTCACCGAGTTGACTTCTTGGCTTGTCGACCCGTACAAATCAGCGGCCGCTTGCACGCAGGCGGCGCGCAGCTGGCTGAAGTTCGACGTCGGCGTCAAATAGTAGACAAGCGCCCGGTAGAAAATTTTCCCCATTTTGTCGCGGCCAATGCCGGTGACGCTTACGCCGTAATGGACGCCGCCTTGGCTGAGCAAGTACGCCGCTTTATTGATGATGCCGCTGTTTGTATGGACTCCTCCATTGTCTTGTGTGCCGGTGTACCGTTTGGAATAATGATCCGGATCGCCGTATTTCGCCGGATCCGACATGGAGCGAAGCGCGTCGCCGGCAATTCCCGGCGTGTAAATGTCTTCGCCGATCTCCCAGTCCGGGTTGCGGTTGGCGTAGAACTCCACGAGCGTGCCGAAAATATCGGACATCGCTTCATTGATGGCGCCGGATTCGTTTTGGTAAACAAGCCCGGCCGTATAATCCGTCACCGCATGGGTCAGCTCATGCCCAACGACGTCAATGCCGCCGGAAAACGGCAAAAACGTCTGTCCGTCGCCATCGCCGTACACCATTTGCGAACCGTTCCAAAACGCGTTGTTGTAGCCGCGGCCGTAATGGACGGTCGAACGGATGGCGGCGTTGCTGCCGTCATAGCTCAGCCGGCCGTGCACATTTTTGTAGTAATCATACACGACACCGGCGTAATAATGGGCGTCCACGGCCGCCGCGTCATAGCTGGCGAAAAATTGGTTGTCGACATCGGCCCATAAGCTGCCGGGCAAAACGGTGCGGTTTCGTCCGTCATACGTAAAAATGCCGCTGCCGCGCGTATTGTCTTGCAAATAGTAGTAGCCATAATACGAGGAATACGTCGTATTGATATATTTCTGATCCCCCAACACACCGCGGCCCACGCCGACCGTCGACGTGCCGGCGACCGGCTGCCCGCCGCCCGGCTTCGCCTCGTCCATTTGGTTCCATTTGTTCAACACTTTTCCGTCTGCGGCATCGATCATGTAGATCCAGTTGCCTGGGACAGGGGTTAAAAAGCGGACATTGACTTCATAGGCGAGGCGCGGGGTCTCCCCATCCGGATAGATGACAAGCCGCGTTGGTTTTCCCTCTTCGGCCGCCGGCCGTTCTTTCGTCACCGCATCAGCCACATCTTGTTTCGCGATCATTTCCGCTTGTTGAATGGAAATGGCAGCTTCTGTTTTCAACGTTCGTTTGTCCAAATTCGGAATGAGCGTACCCGACAAAGAGGACAATTCGCCATCGTTGACATGGGCAACGAGCACGGCGCCATACACTGGGATGCCGCGATAGCGCTGTTCAAAACGCATGACCGTATGGCCGAGTTCATCCGTTTGTTTGCCAATCAAGCTCAGCCGTTCGCGGGCTTGTCCACCAAGCTGGAACGTATTCTTCTCTTGATCAAGATAACGGTAAACCAATTCTTCCGGAGCATCCTCGCCTTTTAACAGCGAACCAGAAACGAACGACGGCGTCTTCCACTGTTCGTTCCACACCATTGACTTTTCCTTCGCCGAAGCCCCGAACGGCCAAGCCATCAATCCAAACGCCAACCCAATCGCGCCAAGCATCGCCCGTTTGTTCATTCCCTTTACCCCTTTCTTATATTTTCAAATTATTTATTCTAATAAAAATTTTATTACAATATATTTTGATTGGGTATTGGGAAAATGATCGGGCGACATGCGTCCTGATCCGGCAGCCTATTTTCCGTTTTTCCCTCTTTGCGGCTTTCCGCCTGCGACAAAACAGCCAAAGTGAAACACGACCGACAGCGAAGCTGCCAAGCGAAAAAACGATTGATCTTTTTCGCTTGAGCCGACGGATTTCCACAGAACGTGCTTCAACGGACAAAACAAAAAACCGACTCATCCCCCGCTTTCGCCCCATGGCGAAAACAGGAGACGGATCGGTTCGAAGAAGATCAACACAGACAGGCAAAGCGCCAATCCAGCCGCTTCTTTTATCGGGCGATCACCGTCGGCGGCGGATGCTCATCTTTAGCCGCTTCTTTCACCCCGATGCCTTGGCCAAAGGCTGAAGCGAGGCCAAGGACGGCGAGAGCGATGATCACAACGACCCGCTTTTTCACGAGCTTCACCTCCTTTCAAACGCCGGTTTGCGCCCGCAAGAGAGCGCAACTTAATTGATAATATTGGGCCGCCTGCTTGTATTGGCGCCTCCGCATATAACAATCCGCCAAATATTCGGCATACAATGACGCGTCGTCATACTCCTTCTTTTTTTGGAAATAGGGAATCGCCTCCTGTTTGAGCAGCCGCTCCAACGGTTCATCTTCTTCGCTCAAAAGCAGCCGGTAAATGGAAAAATGCAAATAATACTCATAATGCTCGGACGCGCCGTTAGGGGCTTGTTCGAGCTGTTTCCACCCTTCCTCGACAGCCATCAACGCTTTGCGATAATGCTTGGCATCACAATGCACGCGCACGAGCGACAAAAGCGTGATGAGCCGGGAATCCAGCGGAGCGGCCTCTTTATAGATCAAACTGTTCTCATAATGTTGCACCGCCTCGCGGTATTGGCGTTTGATTCCTTTCAAATGGCCGAGATTGTGTTCCACAATCCCAAGAAGCCGTCGATCATCCACCATCCTCGCCGCCTTTTGGGCCAACAGGCAATGGTCGACCGCTTTGTCGATCTCCCCGCAGCGCCGATGGCAAATCGCCAGCAGCACATGGCATTCGGCGCTCCGCCGCAAGTCGTATTCCGCCTGGCTGAGCGCCAGCGCGCGCTCGGCGTAATGAAGGCATTGGAACCATTTCCACAGACGGCTGCATGCAAGCGCCGACAAGTAAGCCAAATCGGCCTCCTCCTCGCTCGTTTTCCATTCTCCCTTCAACAACTCTTCTGCCTTTTGATAACAATGCAAGGCGTCGTCATATTTTTCTTGACAATAATATAAAAGCCCAAAAAACTTCCAATAATAATAGCGCATGTCATCACTCAACGACCCATACCAGTCCCGCACGCTTTGCGCCGCCGTTTCCGCCCCCTTTTTGTCGCCAAGAAGCAGCCAATACCGGATTCGCATCAGCTGAAAATAAATCATGGCTTCGGCATCCCCAGACTGCTCGCATCGTTCTTTGACCGTTTCATACAGTTCCCGCGCGGCAGGCACATCACGGTTCGTCATCGCCTTATACCACGACATCACCCATTCGAACCATGAAGGCATTGTTTCGTTTCCGCCCGGCCGGATGTCCAGCCGCCGAAACAGCCATTCGAGCACCTCTTGGCTCGGTATGACTTGGTTATTCTCAATTTTCGATAAATAAGAAACCGAAATAATGCCTTCAGCCGTTTCTTCTTGGGTCAGGCCTTTCATCAAGCGGGCGAATTTCAAGCGGTCGCCGAGTTTCAACAGAGAGCTCCTCCTTCGAACAAGTGTCTGATTTTACCGAAAATTATATCCTTTCCTTTTTTTTCTTTCATCACACTTTGGTACTAAAACAAAATGGAAAAAGCGCCCCAAAAAGCTGGGACGCTTTTTCGCTCCTACCCCGCAAGCGGACCGGGGAAGCGCAAGCCACCGACGCATGAAAAGGCCCGCGGCAGCCAGCCATTCCTCTGCCTCTTGACTGAACGGGGCCGTTCGGATGGATCCATTTCCCATCCGCTGACACGTTCCGTCGTTTTGGTCTCGACAAAAACGGGATCACTTGGATGACGGCCCGCCGCCATGCCCTGTTCTTTGAGCCGGAAGCGCTTATCGCTTCGGCACTGTTTCGCCTTCCCACTCGAGCATGCCGCCCGTCATGTTGCAGACGCGGTAGCCAAGCTCTTGCAAGTAGCGGCAGACGTTTTCGCTCCGCCGTCCGGAGCGGCAGACGAAAATATATTCTTCGTTGCGGTCGAATTCCTCAAGCCGATCGGGGATGTCGCCCATTTTAATATGTTTGGCGCCGGGGATCATGCCGAGGGCGACTTCCTCGTCTTCGCGCACATCGACAATGTTCAGCTTTTCCCCGCGTTCGAGTTTTTCTTTCACTTCAGCCGGCGTGATTTCCTTGATCTCTTCCATGGCAGATCGACCCCTTTCGTTGGTGGATAGGGAGCGGGCCGAAGCCCGCCCTCATCATCAGTTGGCGACGATATTGACGAGCTTGCCGGGGACGGCGATCACTTTGCGCACGGTTTTGCCCTCAAGCTGCTCTTTGATTTTTTCATCGGCGAGCGCCCGCTCCTCGAGCGCTTCTTTTGGCAAGTCAACTGGCACGTGCAAGCGCGACCGCACTTTGCCGTTGATTTGCACGACGATTTCCACGACGTCTTCCACAAGCTTCGTTTCATCATACGTCGGCCACGGTTCATAGGCGATCGTGTCCGTGTGGCCAAGCTTTTGCCACAGCTCCTCGCCGATGTGCGGGCAGACCGGCGACAAGAGCTTGACGAAGCCTTCCATGTATTCTTTTTTCATTTGCTCCGCTTTGTACGCTTCGTTGATGAACACCATAAGCTGCGAAATGGCGGTGTTAAAGCGCAAGGATTCGTAGTCTTCCGTCACTTTTTTCACCGTTTGGTGATAGATGCGCTCGAGCGTATCGTTTGCCGGTTCGTCGACAATGTTCGGGTTCAGTTCGCCATTCTCGGTGACAAAGAGCCTCCAGACGCGGTCGAGGAAGCGCCGCGCCCCGTCAAGCCCTTTCGTCGACCAAGCGATCGACGCCTCAAGCGGCCCCATGAACATTTCATACAGCCGCAAGGTGTCGGCCCCATGGCTTTCGATGATGTCGTCCGGGTTGACGACATTGCCTTTTGATTTGCTCATTTTTTCGTTGTTTTCGCCTAAAATCATCCCTTGGTTGAACAGCTTTTGGAACGGTTCTTTCGTCGGCACGATGCCAAGGTCATAGAGAAACTTATGCCAGAAGCGGGCATAAAGCAAATGCAAAACCGCGTGCTCCGCCCCGCCGATGTAAACATCGACCGGCAGCCACTTTTTCAGCTTTTCCGGATCGGCGAGCTGCTTGTCGTTGTGCGGGTCGATGTAGCGTAAATAATACCAGCAGCTTCCAGCCCATTGCGGCATCGTGTTCGTTTCGCGCCGCCCTTTTTTCCCGGTTTTCGGGTCGACAACATTGACCCATTCTTCGATGTTGGCCAGCGGCGACTCGCCCGTTCCCGACGGACGGATTTCATCCGTTTTCGGCAACACAAGCGGCAATTCCTCTTCCGGCACCGGCGTCATCGTGCCGTCTTCCCAATGGATGATCGGANAGCGACGTTCCCAAAATGATGCCGAAAACAACATTGACCCATTCTTCGATGTTGGCCAGCGGCGACTCGCCCGTTCCCGACGGACGGATTTCATCCGTTTTCGGCAACACAAGCGGCAATTCCTCTTCCGGCACCGGCGTCATCGTGCCGTCTTCCCAATGGATGATCGGAATCGGCTCGCCCCAGTAGCGCTGGCGGCTGAACAGCCAGTCGCGCAGCCGGTACGACACTTTTTTCCGCCCTTTGCCGTGCTCCTCAAGCCAGGCGATCATTTTGTCGATCGCTTCCTGCTTGTTCAACCCGTTCAAAAACTCGGAGTTGATATGCTCGCCATCTCCGGTGTACGGTTCTTTTTCGATATCGCCGCCGGCGACGACTTCTTTCATCGGCAAGTGGAATTTTTTCGCAAACTCGTAGTCGCGCTCATCGTGCGCCGGCACGGCCATGATCGCTCCGGTGCCGTAGCTCATCAAGACGTAGTCAGCGATCCAAATCGGAAGCCGATCGCCGGTGACCGGGTGAATGGCGTACGCGCCGGTGAACACGCCCGTTTTTTCTTTCGCCAAATCGGTGCGCTCAAGGTCGCTTTTGCTTTGAATTTCCTTTAAGTAGGCGTCAACGGCTGGCTTTTGCTCCGGCGTCGTGATTTTTTCAACGAGCGGATGCTCCGGCGCCAAGACGGTGTACGTCGCGCCAAACAGCGTATCCGGACGCGTCGTGAACACGGTGAATGTTTCGTCATGGCCGTGGACGGCAAACTCGATTTCCGCTCCTTCCGAACGGCCAATCCAGTTGCGCTGCATCTCTTTAATGCTTTCCGGCCAGTCGAGCTCTTCCAAATCTTCAAGCAAGCGGTCGGCATAGGCGGTGATTTTCAGCATCCATTGCCGCATCGGCTTGCGGATGACCGGATGCCCGCCGCGCTCGCTCCGGCCGTTGATCACCTCTTCGTTCGCCAGCACCGTGCCGAGCGCCGGACACCAGTTGACCGGCACTTCATCCATGTAGGCGAGCCCTTTTTCATACAGCTTCAAGAAAATCCATTGCGTCCATTTGTAATAGTTCGGGTCGGTCGTATTGATCTCCCGGTCCCAGTCGTACGAAAAGCCAAGCGATTTGATTTGCCGGCGGAAATTGTCGATGTTTTTTTGCGTAAACTCCGCCGGGTCGTTGCCGGTATCGAGCGCATATTGCTCGGCCGGCAGCCCGAACGCGTCCCAGCCCATCGGGTGAAGGACGTTGTACCCTTGCATCCGCTTCATGCGCGCCAAAATATCGGTCGCCGTATATCCTTCCGGATGGCCGACGTGCAAGCCGGCGCCGGATGGATACGGGAACATGTCGAGAACGTAAAACTTCGGCTTGTCATCATCATCGGGCGTGCGGAACGTTTTGTTTTTCTCCCAATAGTCCTGCCATTTTTGTTCAATTTCGCGGTGGTTGAAGCTCATCGCAGCACTCCTCCTATCAAGTTCTACTTGCATCATTGACGAAAATATGTACAAAAAAACCCCCCATCCCCACAGCAAAGGGACGAGAGGCGCGCTTCCCGCGGTACCACCCTTTTTGGCGCGCCAAACGGCGCACCCGCTTTCTTCCTTAACGCGGATGGACGGCCGGCGCTGTCGATGACCGTTCACGCCGGCAACTCCGAGGCGAGTTCACGAGCCGACTTCGGTTGACTCGCACCATCCGTCAACTCTCTGCCGTCCGTCGGGCCCGCTACTGCTCCTCTTCACCGTTATTCGCCTTATTCGCACATGAATCGACCGATGAGTGGACAGAATGACAAATTTATTATTATTTTAAAAAATTTGTCGATCAATTGCAAGCCGAAATCTATACGGAAGCCGCGGTTTTTTTTCGGCTCGGTTTTCAAATCCATCAT
>NZ_AYSF01000096.1:0-25379 GCF_000498995.1 Geobacillus thermopakistaniensis | reverse complement strand
ACAGACTCTATCGGGCGGTCTTTTTTGTTTCTGTTGTTCTCAACAGTCAGTTGTGAATTTACAAAATATTTACGAGAAATCATCCTTTCTGCTCTATCATTGTACTGACTCGCAAGGATATAATGGGAGTGAACGAGAAGGCGAGAGAAAGGGGAACCGGGAATGAAGAATTCCAAACGATGGGGAAGACGGGTGCTATCCGCATTGGCTGCTGCAGCGGTGCTGGCCGCGGCTCCAGTTGGGGCGGCAGGGAACGGGAAAAGCAAGGGGAAGCCGCCTGCTTCTTCGCACCGTTATATTGAGGTGCAGCTGTTAGGCATTAACGACTTCCACGGCCAGTTGAATGTGACGAGAAAAGTCGGCGGGCGGGAAGTTGGACGGGCTGATTATTTAGCCGCTTATTTGAAACAGCGGGAGGCGGAAAACAAAAATACGCTGCTCGTCCATGCCGGCGATGCGGTTGGCGCCAGCCCGCCGGTATCGGCGCTGCTAGAGGACGAGCCGACGATCGAAGTGCTCAATAAGCTCGGCTTTGACGTCGGCACCCTTGGCAACCATGAGTTTGATGAAGGAGTAGCGGAAATGCTCCGCTTGATCCATGGCGGATATCACCCGGCGACCGGCGATTTCGCCGGAGCAGATTTTCCGTACGTGAGCGCCAACGTCGTTGATGCGCAAACGGGAAAGCCGATTCTCCCGCCATATGTGATTAAGCGGGTCAACGGCATGCCGATCGGATTGATCGGCGTCACGCTCACGGAAACACCAACGATTGTGACGCCAAGCGGCGTCGCGGGAGTCAAGTTCATCGATGAAGCAACAGCGATTAACAAAGCGGTCCGGGAACTGAAGAAAAAAGGGGTGCAAACGATCGTCGTTCTCGCCCATAACCCAGGCGTATCCAATCCGGATGGGACAAACGCAAGCGGGGAAATTGTCGATATCGCCAAAAATGTCGATGATGAAGTCGATGTGATTTTCGCCGGTCATAACCATGCCTATTTAAATGCGGTTGTGGACGGCAAGCTGCTCGTTCAGTCGTATTCGTACGGCACGGCGTTTTCTGATGTCGATTTGAAAATCGACCCGCGTACGAAAGACGTCGTCGCCAAAAAAGCGGAGATCGTGACGACCTATCATGACGGCATCACTCCGGACCCGGAAATCCGTGCCCTCGTCGAAAAATATGAAGCGAAAGTGGCGCCGCTTGTCAATCAAGTCGTCGGCACAGCAGCCGAAACGATCACCGATGAACAAAACGAAAGCGGCGNCTGATGTCGATTTGAAAATCGACCCGCGTACGAAAGACGTCGTCGCCAAAAAAGCGGAGATCGTGACGACCTATCATGACGGCATCACTCCGGACCCGGAAATCCGTGCCCTCGTCGAAAAATATGAAGCGAAAGTGGCGCCGCTTGTCAATCAAGTCGTCGGCACAGCAGCCGAAACGATCACCGATGAACAAAACGAAAGCGGCGAGTCCGCCTTGGGCAATTTGATCGCCGATGCCCAGCGGGCGGCGATGAAAACCGATTTTGCCTTTATGAACCCGGGCGGCATTCGTGCCGATATTGAACAAGGCGAAGTGACGTGGGGCGAATTGTACAACGTTCAGCCGTTCAACAACCAGCTCGTGAAAATGACGCTCACCGGCGCGCAAATCCGCCAGCTTTTGAATCAACAATGGCAGCCAACCCAAACGCGCATGCTGCAAATCTCCGGCCTCCGCTATACATGGAGCGCCAGCAAGCCGGTCGGAGAAAAAGTCATTGACATTCAGCTTCCTGACGGCACACCGCTAAAACCGGACGCCGAGTACACGGTGACAGTCAACAGCTTCCTCGCCGACGGCGGCGATGGGTTCACGGTGTTGACGCATGGGACAAACCGCGAGGTCGGCCCGGTCGATTTGGATGCCCTTGTCTCGTATATTCGCGGTCTTGAGCAACCGTTCTCAGCACGGATCGAGGGGCGGATCAACCGGCTTCCGTAACAGGTGTTGACCGAGGAAAAAGGATGGAAGGGCGAACGGTCGCTTATCTAATGAAGAAGGTGTCCCCAAAAGACTCGGGACACCTTTTCTTTACTCCTAATGGGCGGGCTTGCAGCCGCTTGTGCTTGGACGATCGAAAAAAGATCGTTCAAGAGAGTTTTTCCGCAGATCAAGATGCTTTTTGCTCGAACAGCTTGATGATCTCCACGATCACTTCGGCCGCTTTCACCATATTGTCGGCGGAAATGTATTCGTAGCGGCCGTGGAAGTTTTCGCCGCCGGCGAAAAGGTTCGGCGTCGGCAGCCCCATGTAGGAGAGCTGCGACCCGTCTGTACCGCCGCGGATCGGTTTCACCTTTGGTTCAATGCCCAAGTTCGTCATCGCTTCGTGGGCGATGTCAACAATGTGGCGCACCGGCTCGATTTTTTCGCGCATGTTGTAATATTGGTCGTTGATTTCGAGAGTGATTCGGTCGTTTCCATATTTTTGCGCAAGCGAAGCCGCGATCTCTTTCATTTTCGCTTTGCGAGCCTCAAACTGTTCGCGGTCAAAGTCGCGGATGATGTAATGAAGCTTCGTTTCCTCTACACTGCCTTGGAACGAAAGCAAATGGTAAAACCCTTCATATCCTTCCGTATGCTCAGGCGCCTCATGGGCTGGCAACTGCTGCTCGAACTCCATGGCGATTTTGATCGAGTTGATCATTTTTCCTTTCGCTGTGCCCGGATGGACGTTTTTGCCTTTGATCGTGATTTTCGCTTCGGCAGCGTTAAAGCTTTCATACTCCAATTCGCCAAGCGGCCCGCCGTCGACCGTGTAGGCAAATTGGGCGCCGAATTTGGCAACGTCAAATTTATGCGGCCCGCGGCCAATTTCCTCATCCGGCGTAAAGGCGACGCGCACTTTGCCGTGCTTGATTTCCGGGTGTTGAATGAGATAGTTCATCGCGGTCATAATTTCGGCGATTCCGGCTTTATCGTCAGCACCAAGCAGCGTCGTCCCATCGGTCGTGATGAGCGTATGCCCTTTGTAGTGAGCGAGCTCCGGGAAATCGTTTGGCGACAAGATGATGCCTTGTTCTTTGTTTAACACGATGTCCCCGCCGTCGTACGAGTCAATCAATTGCGGGTTGACGTTGGCTCCGGTAAATTCCGGCGCGGTGTCCATATGAGCCAAAAAGCCGATCACTGGCACGTTTTTGTCCGTATTGGCCGGCAACGTCGCCATCACGTAGCCGTTGTCATCGATCGTCACATCTTCCATCCCGATCGCCTTCAGCTCTTCGACGAGCATTCTCGCCAGCTCCCACTGTCCCGAAGTCGATGGGCACGTATGGCTGTTTGGATCGGATTGAGTGTTGACTTTCGCGTAGCGGATGAAGCGTTCGATGAGTTCCTGTTTCATTGGTTCATCTCCTTATGTATAAGTTTTTCTGGATCAGCGAATCATTCCGCCGATGCAGTGAGAAAAAAGAGGCGGTTTCCGTTTTATTTTACCATATGCGGCTTCAAACGGTAAAAAAGAGGGGACCATTTCCTACTTGGCGCTATGATGCCCCAAAGTTGGCGTACTGGCGTACGGACGCTGCCATTACAGGCGCCGGCGGCAGAGGACGGTTATGGTATAATGAAAAGGCCAGTGTCTCGTCAGAAACGCGAAAGTAGGTGCTTTCTGCCTCGTGCGGATGAAACAAATGGAAAGGAGAAGCCAAACCATGTCATTCAGCTACGTGTCTCATCTGTATTGTCCGAAGTGTGAACGTACATACGATGTCGACCAAATCCATCAACTTTGCGAATGCGGTTCGCCGCTTCTTGTCGCTTACGACTTGGAGGCGATGCGCCAAAAAGTCAAGAGGGATGTGCTGAGGGAACGTGAAGCGAATTTATGGCGTTATCATGAGTTGCTGCCGGTAAAGCATCCTGAACATATCGTGTCGCTCGGCGAAGGGATGACGCCGCTTGTGCCGATGCCGCGCTTAGGGCGGGAAATCGGCATTGAAGCGCTCTACATGAAAGACGAAGGGGTTATTCCGACAGGGACGTTTAAAGCCCGCGGCGCGGCGGTTGGGATTTCTAAAGCAAAGGAATTGGGCGTCAAACAGCTCGCGATGCCGACAAACGGCAACGCGGGAGCGGCGTGGTCGCTGTACGCGGCGCGGGCGGGCATTCAGGCGACGGTCGTCATGCCGGTTGAGGCGCCGGAACTGACGCGAAAGGAATGCGCCATCGCTGGGGCGGAATTGTATTTCGTCAACGGCCTCATTAGCGATGCCGGGCAAATCGTCGCCAAAGCGATCCGCGAATACGGCTGGTACGATGCGTCGACGTTGAAAGAACCGTACCGGATTGAAGGGAAGAAAACGATGGGGCTGGAGATCGCCGAGCAGTTCTCTTGGCAGCTCCCGGATGTCATTTTGTATCCGACCGGCGGCGGCGTCGGGTTGATCGGCATTTACAAGGCGATCAAAGAACTGCAGGCGCTCGGCTGGGTGGACGGCCGCATGCCGCGGCTGGTCGCTGTGCAGGCCGAGCATTGCGCGCCGATCGTCAAGGCGTGGAAGGAGAAAAAACGTGAATCGGAGTTTTGGCCGAACGCCCATACAGTGGCGTTTGGCATCAATGTGCCGAAAGCGCTTGGCGACTTTCTTGTTCTTGAGGCGGTGTATGAGACGAACGGCTGCGCCATTGCGATCAGCGATGAGGCGATTTTGGCTGAACAGCGGACGGCAGCCGAACTCGAAGGGGCGTTCATTTGCCCGGAAGGAGCGGCGGCGTTTGCGGCGGCCCAAAAGCTGCGCGAGAGCGGTTGGATTCGTGATGGGGAGACGGTCGTCGTGCTCAACACGGGGACGGGATTGAAATACGCCGATTTGGTTCAAGTCGCCCCACCGGTGCTCGAACCGGAAGATTCGCTTCCGATGCGGGAATAATCAAGCCGCAAGCAAAAAATCGTAGACAAATCCAAAAAGGAATTGTATACTAAATTCATCGGAATAATGAAAAAACGGATAAGCGATTCATCTTCGGGGCAGGGTGAAATTCCCGACCGGCGGTGATGAGGCGCTTGGCCTCTCAGCCCGCGAGCCGCAAGGCAGGATCCGGTGCGAGTCCGGAGCCGACAGTATAGTCTGGATGGGAGAAGATGAAGGTTTGCCGGCGTTCGTTTTGGCGCATGCGAACGTCTAGTTGCGCACACCCTTTTTCTCCCTTAAGCCTCGTTCGGTTTAAGGGAGTTTTNCCGGAGCCGACAGTATAGTCTGGATGGGAGAAGATGAAGGTTTGCCGGCGTTCGTTTTGGCGCATGCGAACGTCTAGTTGCGCACACCCTTTTTCTCCCTTAAGCCTCGTTCGGTTTAAGGGAGTTTTTGTTGGCGCTCGCGGCGGCAGCCTTCTTCTTGTGAGGATGAATCACGAGAAGGGGAGGAGAACAAACATGAAACGCATTTCCATCCGCGCCTTTGTCGGCATCGGAGTGTTGGGCGCCATGGCGCATGTGCTCATGATGCTCAACTTTCCGCTGCCGCCGTTTCCGAACTTTTTGCTTGTCGACTTCAGCGACATCCCGGCGCTTGTCGCCGCGCTGTTGTACGGCCCGCTCGCCGGCGTGGCTTTTCGGCTCTTTTTTAACGTGTTGAACTATGTTTTTGTCGGCAGTGCGACCGGCGTTCCGATCGGCCAAATCGCCAACTTTACCGCTGGGGCGGCGTTTATTTTGCCGGTTTCCTATATTTATGGGAAAGCCGCATCGAAAAAAGGCTTGCTGCTGGGGTTGGCGGCGGGAACAGTGACAATGGCGCTCGTCATGAGCGTGCTCAACTACTACGTCTTTATGCCGGCGTACACCCTTTTCCTTGGCGCTCCGCAGATGAGCGCGCCGGAAGCGAAGGCGTTGGTGGTATCGGCGATTTTGCCGTTTAACGCCGTCAAAGGAGCGATGGCGGCCATCGTATTTCAGCTTCTCTTTTGGCGTCTTCGTGCTTGGCTTGAGAAACAAGCGGCATCCCGCCAAGCCGCTTGATGATCAAAAAGCGAGGGATTTCCGACCCCTCGCTTTTTTGCTTTGTCAAAAGCGAATCCGCGGCACCCACTCGGCAAACCGCTCCTCTTTAAACGGATTGGCGGTCATCGAATAGCCGCGCTCCTCCCAATAGCCCGGCTCATCTTCCTTCATAAAGCGGATGCCCGACGCCCATTTCGCCCCTTTCCATAAGTAAAACGTCGCTGGCGGGATGAACCGGAGCGGATAGCCGTGCTTCGGAGAGATGTCCTGCCAGTCGTGATGCTTGTCTTTCCATCGATAGACAAACAAGGCATCGTTGCCCATGAGCGCGTCAAGCGGCAAGTTCGCCGAATAACCGAACCGGTCGCCGTTTAAATATCCGTAAATTTTCACGTATTTCACATCAGGATCTAGCTCCACAAAGCGCAAAAACTCGCGGAAGGCGATGCCTTCAAACGTCGTGTCGAATTTTGACCATGTTGTGACACAATGCATATCGATGGTTGAAACCGTCTTCGGCAGCTGCATCACTTCTTGATACGAAAGCGACACTTCCTCTTTCACATCGCCGAACAATCGGAAATTCCACGTCGCTTCATCGAATTGGTACACATCGCCCTCATGCAAAATCGGCCATTTTTCCGTTTCGAATTGGCCGGGAGGGAGTTGTTTGGTCATGGTCGGCACCTCCTTTTTCTGCTAAATTTCTCTTAATTATTCATGATACAAAATAGGGGCAAGGGATGCAACGAAGAGGGGGCTTGATGTATCATGACGGGTTCGGTCAAGTTGATGTTTTATTTTGTAAAGTAAATTTTCGGTAAGTATTTATTGATTTTTAATTTTTCTCAATTATATAATGATAATAACAAATTTGAAACTATTGTTCCGAAATGTGGAACGACAGATGGAGGAGAGGGGGATGCCGACTAAGAAATAGAGTGGGGTGAACGACGTAACGATTTGTATTAACATTTGCCGTAAAATGTGCTGGAGAGGAGAAGAGAAACATGGTGCTCATTGGAGTGTTGATCGTCATCATCGGCTTCATTGTTCGCATTAATCCACTTCTTGTCGTGACAGCGGCTGGATTGGCGACAGGATTGCTCGCCCATCAATCGCTGTATGACATTATTGAACAATTTGGAACAGCGTTTACGACCAACCGGTATATGGCGGTGTTCATCGCCACATTGCCCGTCATCGGCATTTTGGAACGTTTTGGATTGCGTGAACAGGCAGAAAGTGTCGTGGCGAAAATCAAAGCCGCGACAACAGGACGAATCTTGACCGCTTATTTGATCATCCGGGAAGCGGCTGCAGCGGCTGGGCTTACTTCCATCGGCGGCCATGCTCAAATGGTTCGTCCGCTCGTCGCTCCTATGGCAGAAGGAGCGGCGGAAGCGAAATACGGAAAACTGCCGGATCATGTCCGGGATGACATTCGCGCTCATTCCGCAGCGGTGGACAATATCGGGTTGTTTTTTGGCGAGGATGTGTTCATCGCCATCGGAGCGATTTTGTTGATGAAAGGATTTTTTGATCAAAACGGCATTCCTTCTGATCCGCTGCATATGGCGTTATGGGCGATCCCAACGGCCGTGGCCGCGCTGATCGTTCACAGCATCCGCCTGCATCGGCTGGACCGCTCGCTTCACAAGCTCTTTCATCGGGAGAATGGAAAGGGGAGAGAGTGAATGTGGTTGTCCATTGAAGCGGTGTACATATTTTTAGGCATTGTGGTTGTGTTGGGAAGCTTGTGGACCTTTGCCGATCGTCAAAACCCGAAGCGCTTCACATCAGGGTTGTTTTATTTCCTTTATGGTGTGACACTGCTGTTCGGCAGCATCATTCCCCCGTTTTACACCGGAGTGCTTGTGCTTATCATGGTGGCCATTGTCGGAACCGGGGGATTGAAGCTCGGAAGCTACCAAGAGGCGACGCCGGAAGAGAGAAGACAACATCGCGATCGATTGAAACATCGCCTGTTCATTCCGGCCTTGTTGATTCCGGTTTTGACTGTCATCGGTGTGACATGGCTGAAAAATGTCAAGGTTGGAAACGCTTTTCTTTTCGATCCGAAAAACGTGACTCTTGTGTCTCTCGGGCTAGCGACGTTCGTTGCTTTGCTCGTCAGCATGGCGATGACTCGGACCACTCCGTTTATGGCAGTTAAAGAATCGCGCAGGCTGCTTGAATCAATCGGCTGGGCCGCCCTCTTGCCGCAGATGCTGGCAACGCTAGGGACGATTTTTACGACTGCTGGGGTAGGCACCGCTGTGTCCAATTTGGTAGGAAACATCATTCCGACTCATTCATTGTTTTGGATTGTGGTGGCCTATTGTATTGGCATGGCTTTGTTTACGATGATCATGGGCAATGCTTTTGCCGCGTTTCCGGTCATGACAGCGGGGATCGCTGTTCCACTGCTGATCAAACAATTTGGCGTCGATGCGAATCATGTGGCCGCCCTCGGGATGTTTTCCGGCTACTGCGGCACCTTGATGACGCCGATGGCGGCGAATTTTAACATTGTTCCTGCTGCTCTGCTTGATTTGAAGGATAAAAATCATGTCATTCGTGTGCAAGTGCCGACAGCGTTGATTCTGTTGGCGTTCAACATCGCTGCAATGTATGTGGTCACTCTCATGGATTTATAATCCGATAACGGGAAAGGACTGAAGATACGATGAAAAAAGTGCTCGTGACCGGATTTGATCCGTTTGGAGGAGAAACGGTGAATCCATCGCTGGAGGCGGCCAAGCAAGCAGCCGGATGGAAAAACGATCGGTATATCGTTGAAGTTCGGGAGATTCCAACCGTATTTGGCCAATCATTAGAAATCTTGCATGATGCAATGAAGCAAGTGGATCCCGATATTGTGATTTGCGTCGGACAGGCGGGAGGGAGAGCCGATATTTCCGTTGAAAGGATAGCGGTGAACATCAATGATGCCCGCATTCCCGACAACGAAGGTCATCAGCCGATTGACGAACCCGTTGTTCCAGGCGGGCCTGTTGGCTATTGGTCAACTTTGCCGGTCAAAGCGATTGTCCATGAGTTGAGGCGTCACGGCATACCAGCCTCTGTCTCTTATACAGCGGGAACGTTTGTCTGCAACCATGTGTTTTACGGATTGATGCATTATATTGCCCAAGTGAAGATGCCCATTCGGGCCGGATTTATCCATATTCCGTATCTGCCGGAACAAGCAGCCCGGCATCCAGGACAGCCTAGCATGGCGTTAGAAACGATTGTGAAAGGACTGCGGATTGCCATTGACGTGACGGTCGAACGTGAAGAAGATATCCAAGCGGTTGGCGGGCAAATTTGTTAAGGGGGATTCGTCCAGTTGCCTTTGACTTCAGCCTGCCCCTTCTGCTCGGCATGGATTTGGCTAAACAAAAAGCGGTCGCCATGGAGGTAGGAATGCAAAACTCCGGATTGAGCGTGGCAATTGCCACAGCGAATTTTTCACCCTTGGCGGCTGTTCCAAGTGCGATTTTCAGCGTGTGGCACAACAATATATATATATCCGAAGCGATCCTCGCGGCGATTTTCAGCCGGAGGGAAGAGAAGGACCATCTGATAGGATTAAAGGAAAAGTCAAGGGTGTAGAAGCAGGTGTAAACAGCGGTTTTGTAAGAGAGAGGCCGCTGTTTTCTATTGTGTATTGTAGTGGGGAAGCTATCTACCATAAGTTGTCCTTAATATTTTAAGATAGGTGTGCATAGAGAAAATAGAAGGGGCAAAAAATGCGAATGAAGAGGAGACTGAGAAGAACGCGCAGCCCCCCTTTTCATAAATCACCACCCTCTTCGACCGTCCTTAGGAATAATTTTCTTCTCATTGCACACCGTATCCAATAGAAACTTGGAAACGGGAGCGTGATGCCGATGGCCGAACAAAGAGAACGATGGCTCTTCCTTTTGGCACTTTGCCTCATCGCCCTTTACGTGTCCCCGCTCTTTCTCCTTGGCGAGAACGCCCATATTCGCGTCCACGATAATTTGGATTCCAATATCGCTTGGTATAAGGTGCTCTCCGAAAGCGGAAAAATCACCGGGCCGCTTGACGCGAAGATTCCGCAAATCGCCAACGGCAAGTTGTCAAGAAATGCCCTCGGTTCGGAGTTGACCGGCATCGTCTGGCTGCACGCGTTATTTCCCACGATGACTGCTTATGCGCTCAGCCAAACGATCACAAGGGTGGTGGCATTTTTGGGCATGTATTTGTTGTTGAAAACGCATTTCCTGCCCGAGCCGCGTTGGATGGCTGTTCGCATCGGCGTGGCGCTCGCATTTGCGCTGACGCTGTTTTGGCCGTCGGGGATGTTAAGCACGCTCGGCATGCCGCTTGCGCTCTGGGCGTTTTTGAGCATCCGGAAAGGCGAGGGGGAGTGGAAACATTACGTCGCGCTCACGCTTCTCCCGTTTTATTCCAGCTTTGTGCTCGGGTTCTTTTTCTTTCTTGCCGCCATGGGCACTCTTTGGCTTTTGGATGTGCTGCGCGGGAAGGGGTGGAACATCCGCTTTTTGACTTCCATCGCTTACATGACGCTGTTGTATTTGCTTGTCGAGTACCGGCTTGTGTACTCGTTTTTATGGGAAGACGAGCCGACAAGCCGGGATGAGTACTTCCATGCCCGGTTGTCGTTTTGGCATTGCGTCCGCTTGACGTGGAAAAACTTTATCCTCGGCCACCATCACGTCATGACCGAGCATACCTTTTTTATTTTGCCGGCCTGGTTGATGGCCTTGTATCTCGTTTTCATGAAAAAACGATGGAAGCAAGAACGGTTATTTCTTTTCCTATTCGGACTGAATTTCGCCCTGTCGGCGTGGTATGCATTTTGGTTTTATAAAGGGTGGCTGCCGCTTACCGAGCGGTTTCATTTTTTGGACACGTTTAACTTTGCCCGTTTTCATTTTTTGCGCCCGCTTGTCATTTATGTGCAGTTTGCGCTGGCGCTGAAAATCGTATGGCAATACAGCGAAAAAGGAGAAAAGTGGGCGAAGCGGCTGCTAGCGGCCCAAGTGATCTTGGTGTTTTTGATTAACGAAGAAATCGTCTTCCGCTACGAGCCGACGGTGAAGCAATTTTACGCGGAAAAACAGTTCCAAGAAATCAAGCAATACATCGGGCTCCCGGTGTCCGACTACCGCGTCGTCAGCATCGGCATTCACCCCGCCATCGCCCAATACAACGGGTTTTACACGCTCGATACGTACAACAACTTTTATCCGCTGTCATACAAATACGAGTTCCGCAAAATCATTGAACGTGAACTGGAAAAAAGCAAAACGATCCGCACATATTTTGACGAATGGGGCGGGCGTTGCTATATTTTTACAGCAGAACTTGGAAAACGGTATATGTTTACAAAACAGTCGAAAAAACGGCTGAAGAACTTGCAGCTGAATACAGAACAGTTGAAAAAAATGGGCGGCCGCTATATTTTCTCGGCGGTTCCGATTGACAATGCGGCGGAAAATGGACTCGTGTTGGACCGTGTATTCACGTCCGATGAGTCGGCGTGGACGATTTATTTGTATAAGGTGAATTGAAAACAGCGGCTTCTCTTGAAAAGAGAAGCCGCTGTTTTACGAGCCTAGCTACGGGGCTNCGTGTATTCACGTCCGATGAGTCGGCGTGGACGATTTATTTGTATAAGGTGAATTGAAAACAGCGGCTTCTCTTGAAAAGAGAAGCCGCTGTTTTACGAGCCTAGCTACGGGGCTGATCCAACCGCGCAAGTTGCCGGTCGTGCCACCTTGAGAGCAGCCATAGGGCAATCAGTGTCCCAATCAATGTGCATACCATATCCCATTGGGTGTCCCAAATATCGCCTTATGTGCCCAAAAAGTCTTTCGATGCCTTTCCTCCTTTGGAGATGATGGAGACGAGCCATTCGATGATTTCATACAGGGCGGCGATGGCGAGCGACATGCTTGTGACGATCGTGAAAAGCCAAGGGCCGCGCGACAGCGGCGTTTTCCGCAGTACAATCTCCCTTAGGACGATGGCGAACGTCCCTTTGAGGAAATGGCCAAACCGGTCGTAATGGTTGCGTTCGAAATGGAACGCATCTTTGATCCAGTTAAAAAAAGGAACTTTGGAGTAAATATAATGGCCGCCGATCAACATGAGGACCGCCAGCATGGCGATGATGACATACGACATCGTTGTCAGCCGGAAACGTTGATACAGGGCCATCACGATCACAAGCCCCACAAGCGCTGGGGCGACCTCAAGCGCCCACACCGCATAGCTGGTTGGACGAATGGCCGACCAAACGAACACAGCAGCGACGATCAGCAACAACAGCCCATGAATGCGGGTTTGCCTTGCTTGTTCCACCTTTTTTTCTCCTTGGAACAGCGAGATTCGTCTATGATCATTATTCGGAAAAACGCGGATTTTATGCGCTTGATGAAAACGTCGGAGTTTCAGCGGGCTATAAGAACCAGAGAGGAAGGGGCCGTGAAGATGCGGCGCGAAGTAACAGGCAAGGTGGGGGGATACCTCGGGTAGGGAAACATTCCTAATTTTCAACGAGGACGCGAATGTATATTCGCATTTGTTTGATTTGATGGTATAATGAAACATGCACAGCCATATGCAGGGTGGGCAGTGGCCACTCCCTGAACGAAAGGGGGTGGTGCTGATGATGTCGATTGCCGACGCGCTGACGCTTATGATTGCGTTTGCGTCACTCATCGTCGCGGTGATCGCCGTATCCAAAGACAAAAAGTAACCCACCCTGCTAGGCCGAGGCGAGGGTAGGTTACGATGCCCGAGGCTTGGGCCACTGCGCTTCTTGCAGCGGCTGTGTATGGACAGGGCATTGGTGGCCGCCAATGCCCTGCTTTATTGTACGTTCCTTCTTCTTTATTATACGCGTATAAAGAAGGGGATGACAAGAACTTTAGAGAAAGGGACAGTGAAGATCGAAAAAAATGAAAAAGAGGGTTGACTCTTTCATTTTTTTATAGTAAATTTTATATTGTCGTTCCGATTCTGAAGGAACTGAAATATAAAGATACAAAAAAACTTGACAAACTTTTGGATTGCTTTATAATAGAAATCGTCGCCATTGCCTAGTGGTGATAGCGGAGGGGAAACACCCGTTCCCATCCCGAACACGGAAGTTAAGCCCTCCAGCGCCGATGGTAGTTGGGGCCAGCGCCCCTGCANTTCCCATCCCGAACACGGAAGTTAAGCCCTCCAGCGCCGATGGTAGTTGGGGCCAGCGCCCCTGCAAGAGTAGGTCGCTGCTAGGCAAACAACGTGGAGTATTAGCTCAGCGGGAGAGCACCACGTTGACAGCGTGGGGGTCACTGGTTCGATCCCAGTATACTCCACCATCATGGGGCGTTAGTTCAGGGGGAGAACGCTTCGCTGGCAGCGAAGAGGTCAGGGGTTCAAATCCCCTACGCTCCATTGTATGCGGTCGTGGCGGAATGGCAGACGCGCTAGGTTGAGGGCCTAGTGGGGGCAACCCCGTGGAGGTTCAAGTCCTCTCGACCGCATCGCTCCAAACAGCTATGGAGGAGTACCCAAGTCTGGCTGAAGGGGTCGGTTTCGAAAACCGATAGGGGTGTCACAGCCCGCGGGGGTTCGAATCCCTCCTCCTCCGCCATAAATATTGACTTAGCTCAATTGGTAGAGACGAGCATCTGCATCGTCGAATTTGCTTCGAGTTGTCCCGACGCACCCAGCTTCTTCGAATTGGCTGGTAGAGGAAGGGACACAACAGAAACCAACGAATCACGGTCTATTTATATCGTGCCGACTTAGCTCAATTGGTAGAGACGAGCATCTGCATCGTCGAATTTGCTTCGAGTTGTCCCGACGCACCCAGCTTCTTCGAATTGGCTGGTAGAGAAAGGGACACAACAAATNCGAGCATCTGCATCGTCGAATTTGCTTCGAGTTGTCCCGACGCACCCAGCTTCTTCGAATTGGCTGGTAGAGGAAGGGACACAACAGAAACCAACGAATCACGGTCTATTTATATCGTGCCGACTTAGCTCAATTGGTAGAGACGAGCACCTGCTTCGTCGAGTCGGCTTCGAGTTGCCTCGACGCATCCTGCTTCCTCGAAACAGCTTGTAGAGGAAGAGGCACAGAGCACAACAATGAGCCACCTTCTTGCATTTATTTTATGCCGACTTAGCTCAATTGGTAGAGACGAGCATCTGCATCGTCGAATTTGCTTCGAGTTGTCCCGACGCACCCAGCTTCTTCGAATTGGCTGGTAGAGAAAGGGACACAACAAATGAACAATGAGCCACGATTTATATCATAATTATGCCGACTTAGCTCAATTGGTAGAGCAACTGAATCGTAATCAGTAGGTTGCGGGTTCGAGTCCTGCAGTCGGCATCACGAT
Source organism: Geobacillus thermopakistaniensis (assembly GCF_000498995.1). Taxonomy (NCBI): domain Bacteria; kingdom Bacillati; phylum Bacillota; class Bacilli; order Caryophanales; family Anoxybacillaceae; genus Geobacillus; species Geobacillus thermopakistaniensis. The sequence continues at coordinate 10,988 of NZ_AYSF01000096.1, read as the reverse complement.
TACGGAGGGGTAGCGAAGTGGCTAAACGCGGCGGACTGTAAATCCGCTCCCTTTGGGTTCGGCGGTTCGAATCCGTCCCCCTCCATTTTTATTTCTTATAAGCGGGCCTATAGCTCAGCTGGTTAGAGCGCACGCCTGATAAGCGTGAGGTCGGTGGTTCAAGTCCACTTAGGCCCATCACTTATGATGGACGACAAGAATGATTCTTGTCGTCTTTTTTGCGTTGTCGCTAAAGGCATAATGTGCTCTACCATCTCCATGGAGAATCCTCTGACTTTCACATGTCAACGGAAGGGTGCCCCCGTTCAGACACCCTCCCTTGGTTTTTACTTGAAAGTGGTTTTAGCAGAGAAACTTCCGCTTCAAACAAAACTAGAAGCCGTTCACGGAACGATAGTCCGTTTGCCTAATGGACGTACTTCCCATAATCAGGGGTAGCGATACGGTCAAAATCACGGGCGAGTTTTGTCAACCCTTCACGCAGCTCTTTGCCGGCGACAGGAGCACCGTGTCCGGTGATGGCGACTGACGGAAAGAGTGCGGCTAACTTGCGCACCGACTCGCGGGCGGCGCGCCAATCGATGGTATAATAGCGCGGCGGGCCGCTGATTTCGATTTGTTGGGTCAACACTTTATACAGTGAATCTTGGCGGACGGTGACGAACGCGTCGCCGGCGATTAAAGCGGCGTCGCGCGGCCGAAATAACGAAATGTGGCCTGGCGTGTGCCCCGGTGTGTGGATCCAGCGAAATTCCGGCAAGTGCGGAACGGTGCCGTCCGCAGGGAGCGGCTGGACGCGGTTGCCTAATTGAATCGGCTCGTTCGGAAAAAACGGCGAGATTTTGGCGATGAAGCCGCCCTCGACGGAAGCGTCAGGTTCAGGATAGCTCGCCTTTCCAGTCAAATACGGCAGTTCAGCCGGATGGGCATACACCGGGACATTCCAATGCTTGACAAGCTCAACAATCGCTCCAACGTGGTCAAAATGGCCGTGGGTTAAAACAATGGCTTGCGGGCGGCTGCCGCTGCCAAAGCGGTCTTCCACGACTGAAACAATGTCATCGGCTGATCCCGGCATGCCAGCGTCGACCAATACAAACGCGCGGTCGTCCGGGCGGCCGACAAGACAAATGTTCACGATTTGGATCGTATGGCAGTACAAATCGGGCAGCACGCTGACGCCGACACCGCTTGCCACAGACGTCGCGGGAATAAAATGATAGTCTTCTCCGTAATGCAATGGTTCGTCGGCCATCAAACCCCTCCTTTGAATCGTTGTCCAACGATAGCATGCCGCATCGACCTGTCTCCTATACAAAAGAGCTGCCGTCTAGCTCGACATGGATCGCCAAAGAATGGTACAATAAGGAAAACACAATGGCACAAGGAGGCTACAAACGAATGAGCATTTTGAAGAAAGGATTGGCATTCGGGCTGGGATTGGCGATTGCAAGCAAAGAACAAGTGGAAAAAATCATTGACGAGTTAGTCAAAAAAGGGGAATTGTCGCTTGACGAATCGAAGGAAGTGATCGATCAATGGAAACAGCAGACCGAAGCGCGGAAAACGGAAGTGCAGCGGCTTGTACGCGAGCAAATCAAGCAGGTGATCGATAAACTCGACTTGGCGACGAAAGAAGACGTGCGGCAACTCGAGGAGCGAATCCGCCGTCTTGAAGAAAAGGAACAAAGCGGGCAGTAAACCGATGCGGCCTGTCCGCTCGCTTTTTGCCGCCTTAGGAGAGATGTCTCGATGATCGGAAAACGGATGCGCCATATCGGAAGGTATCACGAAATCGCCGCCTCCTTGCTTCGGCACGGATTCGGGATGATCGTCGATGAACTCGGCTTTTCGTCGTTTCTTTCGTTGCCGCCGCGATGGAAAGCGGAGCAAGGGAAAAAGGAAGGAAAAACGGTTGGGGAGCGGCTCCGCCTTGTGCTCGAGGAGCTCGGCCCGACGTTCGTGAAGCTCGGGCAAATTGCTAGCACACGGCCGGATTTGATTCCCGCTCCGATCATCAGTGAGCTCGAAAAGCTGCAAGACCAAGTTCCGCCGTTTCCGTTTGCCGATGTCCGCCGGATTGTCGAAGCGGAGTTTGGAAGTTCGCTGGAAACACTCTTTCGTTCATTTGAGGAAATGCCGCTCGCTGCCGCTTCGCTTGGACAAGTGCACCGGGCGGTTCTTCCTTCCGGACAGGCCGTGGCGGTGAAAGTGCAGCGCCCGCACATCGCTGCGCGGGTGGAGACGGATCTGGAAATTTTGCAAGATTTGGCCGTGCTGGCGGAACGCCGTCTCGATTGGGCGGCAACCTACCAATTGTCTGAGATCATCGATGAATTGGTGCGCTCATTGCGGCAGGAGCTGGATTATACAGTCGAGGCGCGCCATGCGGAACGGTTTGCACGGCAGTTTACCGGCGATTCGTCGGTGTATGTCCCGAGGGTGTTTTGGGATTATACGACGAAAACAGTGCTCACGATGGAATATGTCGAAGGGATCAAACTCGGGGAGATCGAGCGGTTGAAAGCGAACGGCCACTCCTTAAAAACGATCGCCGAGCGTTTGGCTGAAGCAACCTTTAAACAAATGTTTGAGCATGGATTTTTTCATGGCGACCCTCATCCTGGCAATGTATTTGTTCTTGACGATGGAACGCTTTCCTTCATTGACTTTGGCTTGATGGGCCGCCTTCGACCTCATGTCAAACATCATCTTTCTTCACTCATCATCGCCTTAATGCGGCAAAACACGGATGGGGTGTTGGGTGCGATTTACGGTTTAGGAATTGTTCCTGACGGAGTCGATGAAGGAAAATTGCGCGATGATATTGACGAGTTGCGGGAGAAATACTACCGCGTCCCGCTCGGTGAGATCAGTCTTGGGGAAGCCGTCGAGGATTTGCTTTCGGTGGCATTTCGCCATGGCATTCGCATCCCAAGCGATTTGACGCTGTTAGGGAAAGCGCTGTTGACGGTCGAAGGGGTCGTGGAGACGCTTGATCCGCAGTTTCGCATCATGGATGTGGCCGAACCGTTTGGGAGAAAGCTGATGAAAGAGCGTCTTCGGCCTGACCGTGTAGCGGAAACGGCGTGGAAACGGATTTTCGACTACGGTGAATGGCTGCTTCGCTTGCCGGACAGCGTAAAGGAATGGACGAAAATGATGCGGCATGGCAAGCTTCGGCTGGAAATCACGGCGCCTGATTTGGAAACGCTGCTAAAGAAGCTCGATCAGATTACGAACCGGCTGTCGTTTAGCATCGTTCTTCTTTCGCTGAGCATCGTCCTTGCCGGGCTGATGATCGCTTCCTCGCTCGGGCGGCCGTCGACGCTGCTGTGGAAGATTCCTGCTGTTGAAATCGGATTAGGCGCGTCCGCTTTTCTGTTCGGTTGGCTGCTTTACTCGATTTTTCGTTCGGGAAAATTTTAGCGTTTGTTGCGCAATGATTTCTTTTTTCGGAGATTCTTGAAAGTTTGATGCAGTCCGATCCATGAAAGGGGCTGACCCAAAAGGCGATCTCTCCTCAAGAAAGACACAATATATAGTGTGACAGAGAAGCGGCTGGTGCTTATATATAGCGATGAGAGAGGGTGTCCCAGTCCTTTTGGGACACCCCCTTTTTTCATCAATAATAATAAATTTGCACGAAGCACATTTGTTAAGCCATGCTAGACAGCTTGATGGGGTGGAAAGCCGGTGAGGGCGCCGGAATAAATTCCACACTTTGGATTATACTAACAGTGCTGTCTGAGACAGCGTTTAGGGAGTGGGAAATGGGTTAGGGAGGATCGATGATGACGTTTTCTCTTCCTGTTGTTTGGACGGTGGAACTGGCAGCGGTCATGTTGAGTATAGCGGGAAGTTTTTGGATCGCCAAACGGCATATACGGAGATATGCGGTTTTGTATGCATTCAGTGCGGTGACAGGCATCGTTCTTTGCCTTGCGTTTGTCTATGCAGGCTTTTACTCCTTCCCTGTTAAGCTCGTTCCTTATACACCGATTCCGCTCGTTGAAATGGCAACCGTCATTCCGTTTTTCGTTTTGTTTGGAGTCAAGTACAGTCCGGAAAGCTGGGCATGGAAGTTGCCGTTTTACTTTGCGATGGTGCAGTTGATTATGTTGTTCGAGTTGGTTGCTCTTGTATCGCCGCTCCCTCTGATTGATTATAAGGAACAGTGGGATGTGTGGGATTCATACACCGCCTGGTGGCTGTATTTGCTTTTCTTTGAGTGGATGGGCGGAAAAATCGTCCCCCAAAAAGCGCGCTCTCCGCTTGCGGCTTCCTCTTTCCGCTACGGCCGGTGGGGATGGATGATCGTCCATGCGATTGCCATGACTACCGTTTTTTTAGCTGGGGTGTACGCCGGGTGGAACATAAAATAACTGGCAGCAGGCCATCCATGTTCGGACAGCCAGCAAACAGAATGTCTGGATGCGGACGAGAAAGCGGATCGATGCGTAGGCGATGAATATGATGTTCAAGTTTGCGTCTGTTGTGGCCGGCCTAGGGGGTGTGGGCGCTGTGCAAAAAAGATCGATGATTTTTTCCTTTTTCTATTGGCTGGGCAGGATTTTGATCTGGCTGGAGCGAAACTATATAGATGCAACGAAATCGTTTCACATATCCTTGACGGAAAAGTGGCTCATCCATTTTTGACTGTCGAAGGCAAGCCATAGGCTTGCCTCCGTCACGCTAAGGCGTGACGGAAGACCGAACAACGACTCGCTTAAAGACCCATTCATGGGTCTTTAAGCGGTGTTGTTCGGTCACTCGACAGTCGGATGAAATGATCGGTAAAAACGAAAAATGTTAAAGCTTTAAATTGCATCTATATAGTACAGCAAAAAGGAGAATAAAGGAGGGAGAGACCTCGATGTCCATTGTCAACCCAAGCCGGGAAGAAATCGGTGAAATTTTGCGCAAGGCGAAACGGATTGCCGTCGTTGGGTTGTCCAACAATCCGGAGCGCGAGTCGTATATGGTGGCGAAAGCGATGAAAGACGCTGGATACGAAATCATTCCGGTCAATCCGATGATCGATGAGTGGGAAGGCATTCCGGCGGTTGATCAACTAACCGATATCGAAGGCCATGTCGACATCGTCGATGTGTTCCGCCGCTCTGAGCATTTGCCCGAGCTGGCCCGCGAGTTTGTGCAAATCGATGCCGACGTGTTTTGGGCGCAGCTTGGCGTCGTCAATGAGGAGGCGTATCGCTTTTTGAAAGAAAAAGGCTACACGGTCATTATGGATCGCTGCATTAAAGTGGAACATGCGCTCACCAAGCGTGCTTAATCTTAATCCATGAAACGGCCATCTTGTTCGAGATGGTCCTTTCGTTTTTTTGTCGCACTTGTCCGAATTTGTCGGGGGATGTCAAAAGGCAATGGACAGTCGGGAAGTTTGTGGTACAATAGAAACAGGTGTTCTTGTTTTTGTAGGAAGGGGTGGCCTTGTGGCAAAGCATGCGACATACGAATATAACGAAGATGCCATTCAAGTGTTGGAAGGGCTCGAGGCAGTCAGGAAGCGGCCGGGGATGTACATTGGCAGCACCGACAGCCGCGGCTTGCATCATCTTGTCTATGAAATTGTTGACAATTCGGTCGATGAGGCGTTGGCCGGATACGGAAACTACATTTTCGTGCAAATACATAAAGACAACAGCATCACGGTTTTGGATGAGGGGCGCGGCATGCCGGTCGGGATGCATAAGCTCGGCAAGCCGACGCCGGAAGTCATTTTGACCGTGCTTCATGCCGGCGGCAAATTCGGCCAAGGCGGCTATAAAACGAGCGGCGGCCTGCACGGAGTCGGGGCGTCGGTTGTCAACGCCTTATCAGAATGGCTGGTCGTCACGATTCATCGCGACGGCTTCATTTACCGGCAGCGGTTTGAGCATGGAGGCAAACCGGTGACGACGCTAGAGAAAATCGGCACAACGAACAAAACCGGAACCATCATTCAATTTAAGCCGGACCCAACGATTTTCAGCACGACAGTCTTCGATTATGAAACATTGAGTGAACGGCTGCGCGAATCGGCGTTTTTGTTAAAAGGGCTGAAAATCGAACTCGTTGACGAACGGACCGGCATGCGCGAGGTGTTCCACTATGAAAACGGAATTGAAGCGTTTGTCGCCTATTTGAATGAGGAGAAAGATGTGCTCCACCCGGTCGTTTATTTTGCTGGCGAGCAAAACGGCATTGAAGTCGAGTTTGCGTTCCAGTTTCATGATGGTTATTCGGAAAACGTGCTGTCGTTTGTCAACAACGTGCGCACAAAAGACGGCGGCACGCATGAGGCGGGTGCGAAAACGGCGATGACGCGCGTTTTTAACGAATACGCCCGCCGTGTCGGTTTGCTCAAGGAAAAAGATAAAAATTTGGAAGGAACCGATATTCGCGAAGGGTTGTCCGCGGTCGTTTCGGTGCGCATCCCAGAGCACTTGCTGCAGTTTGAAGGGCAGACGAAAGGAAAGCTCGGAACGAGCGAAGCGCGTTCGGCCGTCGATGCGGTGGTGTCCGAGCAGCTCATGTACTTTCTGCAAGAAAACCCGGACGTAAGCGCGATGCTCATTAAGAAAGCGATCCGGGCCTATCAGGCGCGTGAAGCGGCCCGCAAAGCGCGCGAAGAGGCGAGAAGCGGCAAAAAGCGGAAAGGGAAAGAGGCGCTCTTAAGCGGCAAGCTGACGCCGGCGCAAGGGCGCAATCCGCAAAAAAATGAGCTCTATCTCGTTGAAGGCGATTCGGCGGGCGGTTCGGCGAAACAAGGGCGCGACCGTCGATTCCAGGCGGTGCTTCCGCTGCGCGGAAAAGTCATCAACACGGAAAAGGCGAAACTTGGCGATATTTTGAAAAACGAGGAAATCAATACGATCATCCACGCCATCGGCGGCGGCGTCGGGGCTGACTTTTCGCTCGATGATGTCAACTACGACAAAGTGATCATTATGACCGATGCCGACACGGACGGCGCCCATATTCAAGTGCTGCTTTTGACGTTTTTTTACCGCTACATGCGTCCGCTGATTGAAGCGGGAAAAGTGTACATCGCCTTGCCGCCGCTTTACAAAATCAGCAAAAAAAGCGGCAAAAACGAAATCGTCGAATATGCGTGGACGGACGAGCAGCTGAAAGAAATTACGAAAAAAATGGGCCGCGGCTATACGATTCAGCGCTATAAAGGGCTCGGCGAAATGAACGCCGATCAATTATGGGAAACGACGATGAACCCACAGACGCGTACGCTCATCCGCGTGCGCATTGAAGATGCGGCCCGCGCCGAACGGAGGGTGACGACGCTCATGGGCGACAAAGTCGAGCCGCGCCGCAAATGGATCGAAACGCACGTCGCCTTCGGGCTCGAAGAGGAACCGGGATGGATCGGCTGATGGCGGCGTGAAAAGGCGCCGCCTTTTTGGTGCTGATGTGTTAGGAAAGGAGAATGACGATGGCAGAACGATTGCTGGAAATGCCGTTAGAGGACGTGCTTGGCGACCGCTTTGGCCGCTACAGCAAATACATTATCCAAGACCGGGCGCTCCCAGATGCGCGCGACGGGTTGAAGCCCGTGCAGCGCCGTATTTTATATGCGATGTACATCGATGGCAACACGGCTGATAAACCGTTTCGCAAGGCGGCGAAAACGGTTGGAAACGTGATCGGCAACTTTCATCCGCACGGCGACTCATCGGTGTATGAAGCGATGGTGCGGATGAGCCAAGAGTGGAAGCTGCGCAACGTGCTGGTGGAGATGCATGGCAACAACGGCAGCATCGACGGCGACCCGCCGGCGGCGATGCGCTACACGGAAGCGCGCCTGTCGGCGATTGCCGCCGAATTGCTTCGCGATATTGACAAAGAAACGGTTCCGTTTGTGCCGAACTTTGACGATACGACCGATGAGCCGACCGTCCTGCCGGCGATGTTTCCGAATTTGTTGGTGAACGGCTCGACCGGGATTTCGGCCGGCTATGCGACCGACATTCCGCCGCATGCGCTTGGCGAGGTGATCGACGCCGTCTTGATGCGGATCGACCGGCCGGATTGCACTGTTGACGAGCTGATGACGGTTCTTCCTGGCCCCGATTTTCCGACCGGCGGCATCATCCAAGGGAAAGACGGCATCCGCAAGGCGTATGAGACCGGCCGCGGGAAAATCATCATCCGCGCCAAAGCCGCCATCGAGCAGGGAAAAGGCGGGAAAAAGCACATTGTCATCACGGAACTGCCGTATGAAGTGAACAAAGCGAATTTAGTGAAAAAAATTGACGAGCTTCGCCTCGACAAAAAGCTCGACGGCATCGCCGATGTGCGCGATGAAACGGACCGGAACGGGCTGTCGATCGTCATCGAATTGAAAAAAGACGCCGATGCGGAAGCGATTCTCAACTACTTGTACAAAAATACGGATTTGCAAGTGCCGTACAGCTTCAACATGGTGGCGATCCATGAGCGCCGGCCGAAGCTGATGAGTTTGCCGGAGCTGTTGGATGCCTACATCGCCCACCGGAAAGAGGTCGTCACCAACCGCTCGCATTTTGAGCTGAAAAAAGCGAATGAGCGGAAGCACATCGTCGACGGTTTGATTCGGGCGCTTTCCATTTTGGATGAGGTGATTGCGACGATTCGGGCTTCAAGCGACAAGCGCGACGCCAAAGAACGGCTGATGGCTCATTACGGATTCACCGAAGCGCAGGCCGAGGCGATCGTGACGCTCCAGCTGTATCGGTTGACGAACACCGACATCACGGCGCTGCGTCAAGAAGCGGAAGAACTGGATCAGGCGATTGCGGAACTTACGGGGATTCTCGCCGATGAAAAGAAGCTGCTTGGCGTCATCAAAAAAGAGCTGAAGACGATGAAAAAGCAATATGCCGATGAGCGGCGGACGGTGATTGAAGAGGAGATTGAAGAGCTGAAAGTGAAGGTGGAGGCGCTCATTCCGGCGGAAGATGTGATCGTCACCGTGACAAAAGAAGGATATGTGAAGAGGACGAGCTATCGTTCATACAGCGCCTCAAACGGTCAAGACATGGGCATGAAGGAAACGGATCGGCTGCTCGCCCAGCTCGAGATGAATACGACCGATGTGCTCTTGCTTTTCACCCGCCGCGGTTATTATTTATACTGCCCGGTGCATACGCTCCCTGATATCCGTTGGAAAGAGGTCGGCCACCACATTTCCCATCTCATTCCGCTTGAACGCGACGATGAACTCGTCGCCGCTGTTCCAGTCTCTTCCTTTAACACCGGGGAGCAGCTCATCTTTGTGACGAAACAAGGGCTCGTAAAGCGAACGGAGCTCGCTCAATACCAAGTGCAGCGCTACACCCGCCCGCTTGTGGCCGTTAATGTGAAAGAGGATGATGACGTCATCGCCGTCTACGCGACGGATGGATGCGGCCATCTTTGGCTTGCGACGCATGATGGACATGCGCTCTTGTTTGCCGAGGAGGAGATCAGCCTTGTTGGTGTGCGCGCGGCTGGCGTGAAAGGGATTCAATTGAAGGAAGGGGACTTTGTCGCCGCTGCGTGTCCCGTTCGCCTAGAAGAGGGGGGCTCGTTCGTCGTCGTGACGCAGCGCGGAGCGGTGAAAAAAGTGGCGATGAGCGAGTTTGAGCCGTCATCACGGGCGAAGCGCGGCGTTGTGATTGTGCGCGAAGTGAAATCCAACCCGCACCGAGTTGTCGGCGCCGTCTTTGTCAGCAGCGATGAGGAAATGGTCGGATTGCGGACGGAAAAAGGGGTGGTCGAGACGATCGAAGCCGCTTCCCTTCGTCTCTCCGACCGCTACAGCACGGGTTCGTTTGTCGTTGACACTGACGAAGCCGGGCCGGTGGTGGACGTCTGGAAAGAGCCGGCGAAGCTGCTTGGAAAAGGGGAAGAAGGATGAGGTTTAAGCGTCAAGAACCGTTCCGGCATCAGTTTGGCCGGCCGCCTCGGCCGAACTGCGCACAGCCGATGGCGAGCGCAGCGTCTACATTCACGATCTAAGTCCGCACGGGATGAAAATCGAAACGGAAGGCCGCCTTCCCTTTTCAACAGGGGGAACGCTGGTTGACATCTCGTTTTGGCTAAACGCTGCCCCCTTTACGCTGCGGGGCAGCTTGTCTGGGAAAGACCGTTTGTCCACGCCTACTATTATGGCGTCCGCCTCCATGTCACCAAACAAGAAGAAGCGCACTTGATCGAAGCCATCAAACGACATGCGGCCGAGAGCCGCCGAATATGACGCAAAAAGGGGCCCGCGTTTTGGCGGGGCCCTTTTTTGATTTTTGACGGAGGTATGGCGCATCCAAAACGGGTGCCCTTGTCACATTGATGCCAAAATTGTCTTCACCAAAACTTCCACCATTTATTTGCCCGTGTTCGAGCAGCGCTGGTGCTGGCAGCGGTTTGCCGAAACGACAACACGAGCTCGCGAAACGCTTTTTCCCGTTCTAAAATGCGCAGTTCGAGCTGTTTTCGCTCCTCTTCCTGTCTTACTTTTTCCTCTTGACAGAACGCGACGACCGTTTCCAAATGTTCATGCAGCTGTTCCGTTTTTTGCTGCCATGCGTCCTCGTAATCGCGGAGTGAACGGCGCACCGTTTCGGCAGCTGCCGTCGTTTGCTCCTCGATGTAGTCAAGGCGGCCTTTCACCTCATCCATCGCTTGCCGGACCGTGGCTGTCGTTTCCTGTTTCAAGGCGTCGACGATATCGTCTTTTAAGCGGGCCGCCAACTGCTCGGCTATGTATGGCATCCCTTGATGCAGCAGGCGGGGCACATCGATGATTTCCCCTTCCATGACGGCTGTTTCCACTTGAGCGGCTGTCTCGTTGGCTCGCTCTGCCGGTTGTCCGTCCATTTGCCTGATCATTTCAGCCACTTCGCGCGGATGGCGGCCGTCCTCAAGCCAAGTGCGGATATGGCGAAACCGGTCGATCAGCTCGTCGGTGTACATGCGTGCCCCCTCGGTTGTGCGTGGGACGGCAATCGATC
>NZ_AYSF01000095.1:0-9955 GCF_000498995.1 Geobacillus thermopakistaniensis | reverse complement strand
GAGTTCAGACGTGTGCTCTTCCGATCTATACCAAAAACCGTTGATATCGGCCAAATCGCGCAAGTACACGTCGATGCCGCTGAGCCGATAGTACATGTCAGCAACGATGGCAGCGATGATGACGACGTTGACCGCATGGAGAAGGGGCACGCTTCTCCAGCGGAACAAGAGTCGCTCAACTTGCCCTTTGACCCAAAGCAATGCCGCAATCGAGACGACGCACAAGAGCAGCGACAGCGCCAGTGCGGCCATCGTTTCGCCCCCTTCCCTCTTTTCTCCTGCGCCCGCCGCATGATGCCGCCTGCAAACATTTTCCGTCGATGAACCGCCGCCAGACCGCATACACTAACGACAACGACGGTTCAAGGAGGGAAAACGATGGGCAAAAAACACCGCAACCGCATTAACGGGCAGAAAAAGAACAACCATATTCCAAAAGAAGCATTGATCGCTGAAGATGAGGCGCATGCCAAAGAATATTCCGCCGCCGGCGGCCGGAAAAACGGTCCGGGCCATCACGACAATCCAGAATCGTGACAAACCGCAGAAACCCTTGTGCGATACAAGGGTTTCTATCGCGGTTCCGACGGCTCGGATTCGTCCCAAGCAAGCGTGACGACTTTTGTATATTCCCCGCGTTCAATTTCCTCTTTTGTCGCTCTTTCATTCAGCTCCTCATCGTCGTCGATGCCCGGGGCCACCGTCGGCATGTCGCGCCGCCGTTCGTCATGTTCCATCAAGTCCGCCCCCTTTCCTTTCTTATCCGTTCCCGAAACAAGGGGGCTTTATTCATATTATATCATCTCTAGCTCTTGCTGGCGACTATATTTTTGAATATTCGGTCAACAGATGAGCTGTCGTTCCACTTGTTTCCATCCGTCTGGACAAAGGCGATAGTACGTCTGTCCTTTCCGCCCTTCATCGATCAGCACAACGTCCCCAGTCCGCATAAATCGAGCTTGACAGTTTTTCGGCATCAGATCGGCGACATTAAACATCCGATACAACACCGCCAGCACTTCATCATGTCCGGCCGCCGTCACCGTCATGCGGCACACTTGCCGGTAGCCTTTCGTTTCCCCAAAGCGCGGTGTTTGAAAAACGACCGCCTCATATGCACGTTTTGTCATCCACATCCGTTTCCCCCATAAACGAACCATTGTTTTCCTCTCCCTTCTCCCAATAAATCGGCCCTCCGCGCCCCATACTATGGTTGATGTCGAATTCGATCGCGAATCGTCTTCGGAGCCGAGACAAACGTGTATTATACTTATTTGGTGATTTGGCGTGTCGATTCCTTCAGCAAACGAGCACTCCTTTTGTCGAAACGATCGCGGTCTTCTGGCAAAAGTCCACAAATGATGCAAAGGAGAGACAGCCTGATGCCGACTCGCCCGTTCGCTTGGCTGCGCCATCCGCTTCAGTATGCCTACCGCTCCTTTTTGTACCGCCATCCGGTCCGCCTCGCCGATGACGGCCTGCTTCGCCGGATGGCCGCCCGCACAACTGTCCCGACTGACGGACCGCTCAGCGCGGAAGAAAAGGGCATTGTTGCCGCCATTCGCCGGAAAACAGCGGAACATAACCGCAACAACGTGACGCGCACCGCCGCCTACTTAGCGTTTTTTGAGCGCCATCGGGAAATTCATTGGGCGTTTTTAGCCCATCTCGTCTCGCGCAACGGCGGTTGGAACATGACTGATTTGCGCGGCGGCCTTCTTCCGTTTTTGCTGCCGGAACAAATCATTGCACCCCTTTTTTTGTTTTTGGAGCGCGCCAATGCCCTCATTTTTCATGATGCCTATCCGCAGCTTCTGCTGTACGAAGAAAGCAAACGGAGGGAGACGCCGCTGTTTCATTTGTTGCCGGCGCTAGCGGTGTCTTCGTTTATGAAGCCGATGTGGGAACATTTTTGGGAAACGGGGAATGCCGCGCTTCTTACGGTTGCTCTGATCATCAACGAGCAGCAGTACATCCAGCTTCGCGTCATCGAACATCCGTTTTTCCGCACCCGCGTGCTGTCAAGCTGGCCGTTTATTGTCGAGCAATGGCTCGGGTTCAACGATGTGCTCATCCCATATGCCAAAGGCCGCCGCGTAGCGCTTGCCGGAACGACCGTGCGCGATTTCGCCGACGTCCACCACCGCATCCATATTGGCAAAACGCTGTACAGTCTGCTGCTGTTTGACGCCCGGCTGTTTCGCGGCGCCTGCCGCTTTGCCCGCTGCGTCCCCCACAGCGGCTCACGCGCCGACTTCTGGCCGCAATCGTTCGCTGAAACGCCTGATGGGCACCGCTTTTACAGCCCCCGCCTTGAGGAAGCTTGGCCGGATCTTGCGCACCCGTTCCACGATCATCGCGATTGGTTCACCGATGAGGCGATCATGCAGGCGCTTGAAACGCTCCCGCTTCCGGCCTCGGGCGACATGACCAGCCGCTACGAGCGGCATTTGGTCATGATGAAAACAGCCGCCATCGCGGCGGCCAAATCAACTTCATCATAAAACGACGAGGACTACTCCCCATCGATGTCAATCTCTTCATCGATGATGCATTTTTCAAGCAAATAGTCAAACGTAATATCCGCGAGCTCCTCAAGCTCCTCTTGCGTTGGCACAAAGCCGCGGCGGATGAGTTCTTGGTAAAAAAACTCAGCGATTTCTTCCGTATCGATAATCACTTCAATTTCCTTCACCGCATCTCGCCCCCTTTGTAATGTTGTATGTCGCCGCCTTCCGTTTTATGTCAAAAATCATGTTGTACTATTTTTTCAGTCTCCCCCATACATATGTACCAACAAAACAAAAAACACGGAGGCGGACAAAATGGACAAATTCACTGCGATCGATAAAATGATGGAAACAGTTGTCAATGGATTGGGCGCGATCGTCATTTTCGCCGGCATTCCTTATTTTCTTTTTATTCTTTATCAATTTCTATCCTGGTGATTGGCGATTGTCCGCAAACGTTTTACAACTGTTTCCATCATCCGTTGGTACTGTTCATCGCCGAACCATTCATATAACGCTTTATAATCGTTGTACATGTCAAGGAGCTCGTCGACCGACGGCCCTTTCTCTCCGCTGTCGGCCGGCGGCAATAGAAGCGACGCTTTCACCGGCGCGGCGATGACAATATCTTGCACGAGCGTGACGGACGTCTCCTCTCCGTCGGCAAGCGGAATGATGTCTTCCAAATGGACTTCAATCTCCCAACCATCCGTCAGCCGTTTCAATTCGTAAATCGTCTCTTCCCATCCTTCCCCGTAGTAGCGGTAAATTTCTGTCCGCACCCCGACGATTTTGAACAAATGGCCGCCATAATCGCGGACGCGGACAATTTCGCCGAGAAAAAACGGCAACTCAATTTCAATCTCTTCCGCGATCCATAAATCACCCACAAACTCAGACAATAAAATGAGCGCTTGCTCGGCAAACAAGCTATGGCCATGGTTGATTTCGTATAAAAACACACCGTCAATCTGCTGAATATCGGTGATCGTTCCGACCGTTCCGTACAATGTATTGACGACGATGTCGCCGACGGAAAATTTCGGGCGTTTCGGCGCGCTCATTGGCATCTCCACCCTTTGGAACAAATAGTTAGTATAGTATATGCATGCAGAGAAGGGTGGACACCTGCAACCGCGCGGAAAAAAGCTATTTGAAAGCGCTCCCAATTTATGAAATGGGAACGCTCCCTTAGTTACGCTTCATGCAAAAATTGCTCCCATAGCTCATCAAACACAACCATACTTTCCAAATAGTCACCGTTAAGCTCCAAATAGCCGCTCAGTTCTTCATAGTCCGTCGACCCTTTTGGAAAGCTGTGGTCTTCATACGCTCCGTTCGCAAACCGGACGACCGGATCTTCCTGGTGTCCATGGCGGAAGCGCAGCAAGTAACGGTAGAATGACTTTGCCATGTCCCCCATCCTCTTCCTTTCCTTTTGTTGCTATTATAATGAGCTTTTGGCTGTTTGTGAAGCCTTTTTTCGCAGCTTGTATTCCCATCGTACGCGTCGGGTTGGCTTTTCATGCCAAAAAAGCGCGTCAAACGGCGCAATAGGGGTTCAATCCGCTTTTCTCGTCAGAGCATAGGCAGGCCAAGTCCACCGTCTTATCATGCGCTCCGCTTCTCGCCAAGGCTTGCGATGCGCCATCGTGGCGTCCCATCTGAAACCGCATGGCGCCTCCCATGCCTCCCGCTTCGCTAGGTCTTGTCCTCGGTGAGCGCACATACAAAAAGCCGCCATCTTCCGGCGGCATCGTTCATGATACGACTCCGGCTTGCGGAACCGGGGCAAATTCGATTTCAAACCCAAGATCCTCAAGCATTTGATAATCGGCTGACTTTTCTTGCCCGGCGGTCGTCAAATAGTCGCCGACAAAAATCGAGTTGGCGGCATACAGGCCAAGCGGCTGAAGTGAGCGCAAATTCACTTCTCGCCCGCCGGCGATGCGGATTTCTTTGGTTGGATTCATATAGCGAAAAAGGGCCAGCACCTTCAAACAGTAACGCGGGTTTAATTCGTTCGTGCCAGCCAGCGGCGTGCCGTCGATCGCATGCAAAAAGTTGACTGGAATGGAATCGGCGTCAAGCGCCCGCAAACTGCGCGCCATATCGACGACATCCCGCTTCGTTTCTTTCATGCCGATGATGACGCCGGAACAAGGCGAAAGACCAGCTTCTTTCACCGTTTCCACCGTCCGCACCCGATCGTCGTATGTATGGGACGTCGTAATGTTCGGATGGTGCTGCTTCGATGTGTTGATGTTATGATTGTAGCGATCCACCCCCGCCTCTTTCAGCCGCGCCGCCTGCTCCGGCTTTAAGATCCCAAGGCAGGCGCACACTTTCAGCCCGAACCGCTCTTTAATTTCCTTGACCGCGGACACAACGGTGTCGATCTCTTTATCGCTCGGCCCCCGGCCGCTGGCGACGATGCAGTACGTCCCAATGCGCAAACGGTGTGCTTCTTCCGCGCCGCGCAACAACGTCTCTTTGTCGACCATTTTATACGTTTTCACCGGCGCCGTCGATACGGCGGACTGCGAACAGTAGCCGCAGTTTTCCGGACAGAGGCCGGATTTGGCGTTGATGATCATGTTCAGCTTCACTTTGTTTCCATAATAGGCGGAGCGAATCCGGTACGCCCCTTGCAGCAAAAGGAGCAACTCCTCATCCGGACAATCCAATATCGCCAATGCTTCCTCATCGGTCAGCTCGTGGCCTCCCAACACTTGCTCGGCCAACACCAGCCAGTTTGCCATCTCTCCTCTCCCCTTTCCATATCATTACATTTATCGTAACGGACCAGCCGCATATTTGTCAACTATATTTTCATTTCAGTTTACTTTTTAATCCGTCCCCAGGCAGACAGCAAAAAAACAGGCCCCCGTTTGAAGGGGCCTGCCCTCGGTTCCTCACCTAATGCGTCAATTTCTCGACGATGTCGCGGGCGATCCAGACGCCGCAGGCGCTCGCCTGCGCAAGGCCGCGCGTAACGCCGGCGCCGTCGCCGCCGACATACAGCCCGGCGATTTCGGTTTCAAAGCGGTCGTTCAGTTTCGGACGCGCCGAATAAAACTTCGCTTCCACCCCATAAAAGAGCGTATGCTCAGAGGCAAGCCCCGGAGTGACGTGGTTGAGCGCCTCCGTCATTTCGATCAAGCTTTTCATCGTGTTGTACGGCAAAACGAGGCCTAAATCGCCCGGCACCGCTTCTTTTAGCGTCGGTTCGATGAACCCTTCTTTGATCCGCTTTTCCGTCGATCGCCGTCCTTTTAAAATGTCGCCGTATTTTTGCACGATGATGCCGCCGTTGGACAAGGCGTTCGCCAGCCGAGAAATTTCATGGGCGTATTCGTTCGGCTTGTCAAACGGATCGGAAAACTTATGTGAAACAAGAAGGGCAAAGTTCGTGTTGTTGCTGCCGAGCTTTGGATCTTTGTACGCATGGCCGTTGGCGAGCATGATGCCGGAATGGTTTTCGACGACGACATGTCCGGACGGGTTGCTGCAAAACGTGCGCACTTGCGTCCCAACCGACGTGTTGAAAATGAATTTCCCTTCATACAGATGTTCGTTAATTTCTTGCATGACGATGTTCGATGTTTCCACGCGCACTCCGATGTCAACCTGATTGTTGATCATCCGCAAACGGCGCTTGCGCAAGATTTTGCTCAGCCAAACCGAGCCATCGCGCCCCGGAGCGATGACGACTTTTTCCGCTGTCAACGTTTCTCCGTTTTTCAGCACAACGCCTTTCACTCGATGGCCGCTCTCCGTCCGCTCGGTCACGATATCATCCACTTCCGTTGTAAAGCGCATCGCAATCCGCTCGCGCAAATATTCAAAAATGCTTTTCAAAATTTCCAAATTTTGCTCTGTACCCAAATGGCGGACGTACGCGCGCAATAGCTTCAGCCCGGCCGCATAGGCGCGCCGCTCGATCTTTTTCGGCTCCCTTTTCAAACAGGCGGNTGTAAAGCGCATCGCAATCCGCTCGCGCAAATATTCAAAAATGCTTTTCAAAATTTCCAAATTTTGCTCTGTACCCAAATGGCGGACGTACGCGCGCAATAGCTTCAGCCCGGCCGCATAGGCGCGCCGCTCGATCTCTTTCACTTTATCCGTCATCGGGTCGGTGATCGATGTCGTCGCTCCATGCTTCAAGTTGATCTCATCGACATAGCGGATGAGCTCAAGTACGGTCGAAGCCGGCAAATAGTCGGTCATCCAGCCGCCGAATTCGCTCGTGATATTGAATTTGCCGTCCGAATACGCCCCCGCTCCGCCGAATCCATTCGTGATCGAACAGGCCGGCACGCAGCCGGCATAGTCTTTTTTGCCGGCCGGCGGCGGACACTTTTCAATTTTTCTTTGCAAAATCGGACAATTGCGTTTATAGATATCGTGCCCTTTATCGATTAAGAGCACGTTCGCTCCAGGGAGTTTGAGCGTCAGTTCGTAGCAAGTGAAAATGCCGGCCGGCCCGGCGCCGACCACGATCACATCGTAATGATTGTTCATGATCCATCCCCCATTTCCCATGTTCCATTCGAAAGTATACGGAACATTTGGCAGTTCGTCAAGGAAAAACACGAACTTTCTTACCGAATACAACAGAAAATGTTCGATATAATAGAGAGTTGTATAAAGCCAAAAAAATTGGTATGGTGGTAGAGAATGAATAGCGGGGAGGGAAAGGGATGCGTTTTTTCGTGAAACATTTTCTAAACGGCATGCTGACGATCGTGCCAATTTTACTCGCCGTCTATGTGTGCTACAAAGTGTTCACCGTTTTGGATGGGCTGCTTGGCCAATACGTCCGTCCGTATTTGGATGGCCGCTACATTCCCGGCCTAGGCCTATTGGCGACTGTCGCGCTGATTACCGTCTGCGGTTGGCTATCGACGCAATACGTAAGCGGCCGCCTCATTCGACTGATCGACCGGTTGCTTGAAAGCATTCCCTTGATGAAAACGGTTTATTCCGTCGCCAAAGATACAATCGCTTCCTTCGTCGGGGAAAAACGATCGTTTTCGCAAGTTGTGCTCGTTACAATGCCAGAAAGCGGCTGGAAATGCCTCGGCTTCATGACAATGGATGATGTCGGCGCTTGGCACGATCCTCTCGCCGACTACGTCGCCGTCTATATCCCGCAGGCGTTTCAAGTCGCCGGGCTCACCCTGCTCGTCCCGAAAGAGCAAGTGGAAGTCGTCGACATCTCGCCGGAAGAGGCGATGAAATTCATCCTCTCCGGCGGTGTGGCCGTCCGAAAGCAAAAGCGGCTGCCCCAATGACAGGGCAGCCGTTCGCATGGCCATCCAAAACGCGCCTGGCCGTCAAAAGTATCGCTTTTTCCAAAAGATGTACGCCGTCGCCGCTGACAGTGAACCGGCGAGCGCCATCGCGATCAAAAAGGCGTACGGAGAGTGTTGGTACGGAATCGGTACGTTCATGCCGTAGAAACTCGCCACCATCGTCGGCAGCGAAATGACGATCGTAATGGCCGTCAAAAACTTCATCACAATGTTTAAGTTGTTTGAGATGACCGAAGCGAACGCGTCCATCATGCCGCTTAAAATGCTGCTGTATACTTCGGCCATTTCAATCGCCTGCTTGTTTTCAATAATGACGTCCTGCAGCAAATCCTGGTCATCTTCGTACATGCGCAAATAATTGAGGCGCATGAGCCGCTCCATGACGATGTTGTTCGCCTTCAGCGACGTCATAAAATACACTAAGCTTTTTTCCATGCTGAGAAGCGAAAACAGCTCCTTGTTTTTCATCGATTGGTGCAATTCTTTTTCGATTTCGCTCGTCCGCCGATTGATTTGCTTCAAATAGCGCAAATAATACGTTGAAATCATGTACAGCATTTGCAACGCAAACCGCGTCTTCATAAACGTGTAAAAGTTTTTGATTTTGTTTTTGGAGAATTCTTCGAAAATCGGATTCTCCTGCAAACAAACCGTAATAAAACACGTGTTCGTAATGATCATGCCGATCGGAATCGTCTCGTAAATCGGGCCGTCCACTTCATCATGGGCGACAATCGGAATGTCGACGATAATGAGCACATGGTTGTCTTCCTTTTCGACGCGCGACCGCTCCTCGTCATCCAACGCGTCTTTGATCGAATCGATCGGAATGTCCAAATGGTGGGCGATGTAGCGAATTTCGTCTTCCGTCGGGGCAACGAGATTGATCCAGCAGCCATTTTCAATATGATCGATTTCGCGCATTTTGCCGTTGGCATCGGACAAATACATTTTCATCATCTGGCATCCTTCCTCCTTTTCACGCGAGGAAGGCGGCGCCTCTTCCTTTCCGTCCGGAGCCCGTTTTCGTATGATGAGCAGCCGACAAGAAAAGGAACAGGCCGCGTTCCCCGCTATATTCCGGTTCCGGTTCGTTCGGGCTTGAACTACTCATATACGAAAACGCCACTCCTTTCGAAAAAGATGTCCCTCAAGTAATGATAGCGCGGACCGGCCCGTTTGTATAGTAGGTGCCATAAAAAAAAANTTTTCATCATCTGGCATCCTTCCTCCTTTTCACGCGAGGAAGGCGGCGCCTCTTCCTTTCCGTCCGGAGCCCGTTTTCGTATGATGAGCAGCCGACAAGAAAAGGAACAGGCCGCGTTCCCCGCTATATTCCGGTTCCGGTTCGTTCGGGCTTGAACTACTCATATACGAAAACGCCACTCCTTTCGAAAAAGATGTCCCTCAAGTAATGATAGCGCGGACCGGCCCGTTTGTATAGTAGGTGCCATAAAAAAAAAAGCAGCCTACTGGCTACTTTATTCACAAAACAGCGCGATGTTCAACCATCGCCCGCTCGATTCGGCTTTTTTATTCGCTCGATGGCGTCGTGTTGAAAAAATCAGGCGCTTGTTTGTCAATTTGCCGACGGTTGGAACGGCGCGGGCGTTGCTCTTTCTTTTCGCCCATCACCCCATCCGATTCATAGCTTGGCGCAAACGGCCGCTTCTTGCTCACCGTCTTCACCCCCCTCGCTTTTACTGTTCGCCGTCGGCCGGCATTTTACTCGAGCCAGTCAGGGCTAGGTTAATCCATTTTCTGGAAATTGTTTCGCCCTCAAATTGTCAGCCAATGTTCACACAATCGTTTTACCGGCGCCGTCCATTCACTTATAATAAACAAGTGAGGAGGGGAAGCCATGAACATCATGATTACAAAAAAAGCGTTTGATTGGTACAAGCGGGAGCTCGGGCTGAAGCCGGGCGATGCGATCCGCTTTTTTGCCCGCTACGGCGGGTGCAGCACCGTGCAAAAAGGGTTTTCGCTTGGCATGGCCAAAGACGAACTGGTCGACAAGCCGGCGGCGCAGACGACGGTTGATGGCATCACCTTTTTTATTGAAGAGAGCGACCAATGGTATTTCGATGGACGTGATTTTTTCGGCTCGGTTTTCCATCAGCGCTG
>NZ_AYSF01000094.1:0-11796 GCF_000498995.1 Geobacillus thermopakistaniensis | reverse complement strand
TACATTATCGGCAAAAATCCGCCGAAAACCATTTGGAAGCGTATTTTGCCATTCCCGGCATCGGGGCGGTGCTCCATACGATCAACATCCGCCTCTCGCCGCAGCATATCTCTTACATCATCAACCACGCCGATGACCGTGTGCTGCTGATCGATGATGATTTGCTGCCGGCAATTGAAGCGATCAAGGACGAGATCCCGAACGTACGCGCTTTCATCGTCATGACCGATGCCGACGAGCTGCCGGAAACAACGTTGTCGCCAGTGTACCATTACGAGAAACTGCTTGCCGAGGGCGATCCAACATTTCCGTTCTTGAAAGACCTCGATGAATACCAACCGGCTGGTATGTGTTATACGTCGGCGACAACGGGAAATCCAAAAGGGGTTGTGTATACGCACCGCAGCACCGTCTTGCACGCGATGGCGTTAGGGCTGGCTGATACGCAAGGGCTGTGCGAGCGCGATGTCGTCATGCCGGTCGTACCGATGTTCCATGTCAACGCGTGGGGGCTGCCGTTTGCCGCCACTTGGTTCGGTTCGACGATCGTTATGCCGGGACCGGCGTTTACGCCGAAAGTGCTTGCCGAGCTGATTGACTCCGAACGGGTGACGATCACCGCCGGCGTGCCGACGATTTGGCTCGGGCTGTTGCAAGAGTTGGAGAAAGGAAACTATGACGTCAGCAGCCTGACGCGTGTCATTTGCGGCGGTTCAGCCGCGCCGAAAGGGATCATCCGTGCGTTTGAAGAAAAATACGGCATTCCGTTCATTCACGCGTACGGCATGACGGAAACGAGCCCGCTTGTGCTTGTCTCACGCCCGAAAAGCTATCAAGACGGGCTGTCGTACGAGGAGAAACTGGACATTCGCGCCAAGCAAGGGCTGCTTGCTCCAGGGCTTGAGATGAAAGTGATCGGCCAAAACGGGCCGGTTCGTTGGGACGGGCAGGAAATGGGCGAGCTTTGCTTGCGCGGTCCGTGGATTGCCGCCGAGTATTACAACGATGAGAGAACGAACGAAGCATTTCGCGATGGCTGGCTGCATACCGGCGATGTCGTCACCGTGGACGAAGAAGGGTTTGTGAAAATTGTCGACCGGACGAAGGATGTCATTAAAAGCGGCGGCGAATGGATTTCATCGGTTGATTTGGAGAATGCGCTCATGGCCCATGAGGCGGTGTTCGAAGCGGCGGTCGTCGCTGTGCCGCATCCGAAATGGCAAGAGCGCCCGATTGCCTGCGTCGTGCTGAAAGAAGGAAAACGCGTCACGAAAGAAGAGCTGTACGACTTTTTGCGCCCGCAGTTTACGAAATGGTGGCTGCCGGATGACATTGTGTTTCTCGATGAAATTCCGAAAACGAGCGTCGGCAAATTTTTAAAGAGAAAACTGCGCGATGAGATGGCAGCGCGCTATGCCGATGCGGCGAAGGAGTAAAGGAGGCGGACACCGTGGCAGAAACGATTGCGGTCATCGGCGCCGGGGTGATGGGAAGCGGCATCGCGCAAACGGCGGCGATGGCGGGAAAAACGGTGTATTTATATGACGTGTCCGAAGCGGCCTTGCAAAATGGGCTCGCTTCGGCGGAAAAAAGCTTGCGCCGCTTTGTCAAAACCGGCGGGCTGTCCGAGCCGGAAGCGCGAGCGGCGCTCGGGCGCATCCGCTCGACCGTCGATTTGGCCGAAGCGGTGCGCGGGGCGGATGTCGTCATCGAAGCCGTGCCGGAAAACTTGGCGCTGAAAAAAGACGTGTTTCAGCAGCTCGATCAATTGGCGAAGCCGGACGCCATTTTAGCGACCAACACATCCGAGCTGAGCGTCACGGCGCTTGCCGCCGCGACCAACCGGCCGGAGAACGTCATCGGCATGCATTGGTTCAATCCGGCGCCAGTGATGAAGTTGATCGAAATTGTGAAAGGTGAGACGACTTCCGACGACACAGTCGACGCCATCCGTCGGCTGTCTGTGGAGCTTGGCAAAGAAACGGTCGTCGTGAAAGACCGGCAAGGGTTTGTGACGACACGGGCGCTTGCCGCCCATATGATTGAATGCATCCGCATGTACGAAGAAGGAGTTGCTTCCGCTGAGGATATCGACAAAGCGGTGCGGCTTGGCCTCAATTATCCGATGGGGCCGCTGGAGCTGGCCGACATGGTCGGGCTTGATACGCTCCTGTTTGTGAGTGAAAACATGACGGAAGCATACGGCGACCGGTTCCGGGCGCCGCAGCTTTTGCGCAAGCTCGTTGAAGCCGGGCATTTAGGGCGGAAGACGGGGAAAGGGTTTTACACGTATTGAGCAGCGCTCGCCGTCCATCTGATGCCGCGCGCCAACAAGCGCTTAAAGAGCGCCCGCTTTCGCCCGTGCGGAAGCGCCCGAATAGGCAAGGCAACGAAGAAATCACGAAAGTAGAGCAAAAGGAGGAAGTTGCATGGTGCGTGAAGCGGTCATTGTCGAAGCGGTCAGGACGCCGGTCGGCAAGCGGAACGGCGTCTTCCGGGACGTTCATCCGGTCCATTTGGCCGCGGTGGTGCTCGATGAAGTCGTGCGCCGGGCGGGCATTGAAAAGCGGATGGTTGAAGACATCGTCATGGGCTGCGTGACGCCGATCGCCGAACAAGGATACAACATCGGCCGGCTCGCGGCGCTCGAAGCTGGCTTTCCGGTCGAAGTGCCGGCCGTGCAAATCAACCGAATGTGCGGCTCGGGGCAGCAGGCGATTCATTTCGCCGCCCAGGAAATCCGCTCCGGCGATATGGATGTCACGATCGCCGCCGGGGTCGAAAGCATGACGAAAGTGCCGATTTTAAGCGATGGCAACGAGCGGACGATTCCGCCGTCGCTGCATGAAAAATACGAATTCATCCACCAAGGCGTCTCGGCTGAGCGGATCGCCAAAAAATACGGCCTAACGCGCGAGGAGCTTGACGCCTACGCGTACGAAAGCCATCAACGCGCCTTGGCGGCCTTGCGCGAAGGGAAGTTTCGCGCGGAAATCGTCCCGGTGAAAGGGCTTGACCGCGATGGCCGCGAAATCCTTGTCACCGATGATGAAGGGCCGCGGGTCGATACATCGCCGGAAGCGCTCGCCGCGCTCAAGCCGGTGTTTCAAGAAGACGGTCTCATCACCGCTGGCAATGCGAGCCAAATGAGCGACGGGGCGGCCGCTGTGCTTTTGATGGAACGGGAGGCGGCGAGGCGGTTCGGACTGAAGCCGAAAGCGCGCATTGTCGCGCAAACGGTCGTCGGCTCCGACCCGACGTATATGCTCGATGGCGTCATTCCGGCGACGAGGCAAGTGCTGAAAAAAGCCGGCCTCTCGATCTATGACATCGACCTCATTGAAATCAACGAAGCGTTCGCCCCGGTCGTGCTCGCCTGGCAAAAAGAAA
Source organism: Geobacillus thermopakistaniensis (assembly GCF_000498995.1). NCBI lineage: Bacteria > Bacillati > Bacillota > Bacilli > Caryophanales > Anoxybacillaceae > Geobacillus > Geobacillus thermopakistaniensis. Next base: position 8,406 of record NZ_AYSF01000094.1, on the reverse strand, counting down.
TCGGCGCTCCGCTTGAGAAGGTGAATGTCAACGGCGGCGCCATTGCGCTTGGCCATCCGCTCGGCGCCACCGGTGCGAAGCTCATGACGTCGCTTGTTCATGAACTTGAACGGCGCGGCGGCCGCTATGGGCTATTGACGATTTGCATCGGCCACGGGATGGCGACGGCCACGATCATCGAGCGGGAGTAAGAGCAACGCGTGGAAAAAACATTTGTTTGACACACACTCGACAGCGGTGGCGGCCGCTGTTTTTTCTGTCATGACGAGAAAATAAAAATATGAGACGGAACTGGAGCGATGTGATAAGATGAAAGAAAAGCAAGTGAAAGGGGAAGCGCAGTGCAGAAGGAGAAGCCGTTTTACACGTATCGCGACATTGAACATTGGGAAGGAAATTGGGAACTGATCGATGGTGTTCCCTATTTATTGGCGTCTCCGTCGTTTGAGCACCAGTATGTGGTCGGACAACTGCACCTTGCATTGGCTTCGTATTTTCAGGCGCGTGGCTGTCATGTCATTCTTGCCCCGTTTGATGTTCAGCTTGATCCTGAGGAGCCGGAACGGATGGCGAAAACGGTTGTTCAGCCGGATTTATCAGTTGTTTGTCGGGTTGAGCAAATCGGGAATCGGCGAATGAAAGGGGCTCCCGATCTCGTTGTGGAAGTGCTGTCACCAAGCACCGCCTTGCGTGATCGAAACCAGAAATACTATTTATACGAAAAATATGGTGTGCATGAATATTGGATTGTAGACCCCAGCAATCGAACGATCGAAGTGCTCAGCTGGCAAGATGGACGATTTCAACAGCGAGCGGTTTTCGGGCCAAGCGATGAGTTGGTTTCTTTTTGGCAACCGGATTTGACGGTTTCGCTCGCCCCCGTGTTTCCTCCGGAAGAAAGCGATGTGTAGCTGATGGAGAACAACCTTGTTTGGCTGCCATCTCTGGAAATAACGGCTTCGCTTTTGGTGTCAGCAGCAGAAAGAAGAACGCAAAGGGGATCGATGTCATGAAGCAAGCCTTTCTCGCTTCCTTCTATTTATCCCTTGCCGCTGGCATTTGGGGCGGGATGTATGTGGTGAGCAAATACGTGTTGGACTACATTCCGCCGTTTACGCTCGTCTGGCTGCGCTACGCCGTCGCCTTGATCGTGCTGGGCGCCGTCGCCGTGGCGAAACGCGAGCGCCCCCCAAAGAACGGGCGTGACTGGGGAATGATTATCACGGTCGGGATCATCGGCTACGTCGTTTCCATTTCCTTGCAGTTTGTCGGCACGAAATGGTCGAACGCCCATACCGCTTCGCTCATCACCGCCTCGACGCCGGCGTTTGTCGTTTTGTTTGCCCGCTGGCTGATTGGTGAGGCGCTCACATGGCGGAAGCTTGGCGCGCTCCTATTGGCGACATTCGGCGTCATCGTCATCGTCGGCTTAGGAGGCGGAGAAGAATCAACGTTTCTTGGCAACGTTTGCTTAGTCGGCGCGGCGGTCACTTGGGCGCTGTTGTCGGTGCTCGTGAAAATCGCTTCGGCCCGCTTGTCCGTGTTTTCGATCACCACGTATGCCATTTTTGTGGCACTCATTGGCATGACGCCGATGATGCTCGCCGAAGGGCCGGGGCTTGCTGCGAGCCATTGGAGTGTTCCCGTCGCCCTTGGGGTGTTGTATCTTGGCGTTGTATCGACAGCGGGAGCATTTTTTCTTTGGAACAAAGGGATGGAAATGATCGATGCCGGCGTCGGCTCGCTCTTTTTCTTTTTCCAGCCGCTCGTCGGCTCGCTCTTTGGCCGGCTGTTTTTACAAGAGCAACTCGATGTCTCGTTTTGGCTCGGCGGGGCGCTCATTGCTGCCGGCGTGGCCGTGGCGGTGCGAAGCGAGCAAAGCGCGTAAGGAAGGCGTCAGCAAACCAAAAGCGAGGAGTCCGCGTTGGGCGCCTTCGCTTCCGTGCTTACGGTTTTGCTTCTTTTCGCTTCCTTCGTACCAAGAGGCAGGGGCAGAGAGGAGCCATACAACGGCTGTCAAACGGAATGGGACGATTTATACAAAAGTCTATCTTTTCGTATAAATCAATGAGTAGTTGTTGCTTTTGCCGTTTGATCATTGCTCCCCCGCTTTTTCTCCGACCGCCCGCCGCGGCAGCTTCCAGCCGTACGTGTATGACAAAACGCGCAAAGCGGCGACGACAATCAACAACACATACAGCTCCATGGGCGATTCGGCCCATTTCAGCCCAACAGCGAGGCCGGCGAGAATGGCCCAGGCGGCATAAATTTCTGCGCGCAACACGAGCGGCTTTCTTCCCGCCAACACGTCACGGATAATGCCGCCGCCGCTTCCGGTCAACACCGCGGCGACGATGACCGCGCTTAACGGATGATCCATGTTGACGGCATACAGCGCTCCTTGGATGGCGAACGCGGACAGCCCAAGGGCGTCAAAAAAGTTGCCCCACCGCTTCCACGGCGGCAGCATTTGCTTTGGGAACAAATACACAACTGTCATGGCCGCCAAAGCGACAAGAAAGAGCGGCTGCTGTTCCCATAACGCCGACACGGGAACCCCGATCAGCAAATTGCGCACCGCCCCGCCGCCAAAAGCGGTGACAATCCCTAAAATGTACACCCCAAGCAAATCGTACTCCTCTTCCATCGCGACGATCGCCCCGCTAATGGCAAAGGCGATCGTGCCGATGATGCTCAATACTTCCCACGTCATTCGTGCTGTTCCTTTCCGTGCGGTGTTCTTGTATCATTGTAGGGGCAAAAGCGGCGGAAAATCAATCGTTTTTTTGGAACGAACTAGCAGACCGACGGTGGGATTTGGTATCATGAACGTAGAGAACATGTTCGCCGCGAGGGAAAGGAAGGGGGATGCCATGAGCCGTGAACAAGCGATCCTTGTCGGCTGCCAGCTCGCTGGTGTCGATGATGAACGGTTTCGCTATTCGATGGAGGAGCTCGCTTCGCTCGTTGCGACGGCGAACGGCGAGGTTGTGGCAGAGGTGACGCAAAAACGTGAAGCGCCGCACCCGGCGACGTATATCGGCAAAGGGAAAACGGAAGAGCTCGCCGCCATAGTCAAGCAGCTGGAACCGGACGTGGTTATTTTCAACAGCGAGCTCTCTCCAAGCCAAGCGCGCAATTTGACGAAAATGCTTGGCGAGGTGAAAGTGATTGACCGGACGCAGCTCATTTTAGACATTTTTTTTCGGCCTGCTTTTATCCCCCGTNATAGTCAAGCAGCTGGAACCGGACGTGGTTATTTTCAACAGCGAGCTCTCTCCAAGCCAAGCGCGCAATTTGACGAAAATGCTTGGCGAGGTGAAAGTGATTGACCGGACGCAGCTCATTTTAGACATTTTTGCAAGACGCGCCCGCTCAAAAGAAGGAAAGCTGCAAGTCGAGCTCGCCCAGCTGGAGTATATGTTGCCGCGCCTTAGCGGTCAAGGAGAGGCGCTATCCCGCTTGGGCGGCGGCATCGGCACGCGCGGCCCGGGGGAGACGAAGCTCGAGACCGACCGCCGCCATATTCGCCGCCGCATTGACGACATTAAAGCTGAGCTTGTGCGCATTGCTGAGCATCGAGGGCGCTACCGCGAGCGCCGGCAAAAAAACCAAGCGTTTCAAGTGGCGCTCGTCGGCTATACAAACGCCGGCAAATCAACGATTTTCAATCGGCTGACCGCCGCCGATTCGTTGGAAGAAAACTTGTTGTTTGCCACGCTCGACCCGTTGACGCGCAAATGTGTCTTGCCATGCGGCTACACGGTGCTTGTCACCGATACGGTCGGGTTCATTCAAGACTTGCCGACGACGCTTGTCGCCGCGTTCCGCTCGACGCTCGAGGAAGTGACGGAAGCCGATCTATTGCTTCACGTCGTCGATTCGTCTCATCCGGATTACGTTGCGCACGAGCGAACGGTGTCGCGGCTGCTTACTGAATTAGGGGCTTCTTCCATTCCGATGGTCACGGTGTACAATAAAAGCGATCAAAAAGCGTCGGAATTCATTCCGACAACGACTGCTTCCATCATGATCAGCGCGCTTTCCGCCGCCGACATTGACCGGCTCCGCTATTTTCTTGAAGAGGCGGTGAAACAGCAAATGGCCCGTTACGACGTGTCGATCCCAAGCGGTGAAGGAAAATTGCTCGCTCGGTTAAAATCGGACACCATTTTGCACGAATGGCATTATAATGAACAGGGAGGCACGTACGACTGCCAAGGGTACGTGCTGCCGACGCACCCCTTGTATGGGGAGCTGCAATCATTCCAACGGTAGAAAGGGTTCATCTATGTTTTGGACACAATGGAGACACGGAGAAACCATCGCTCTTCTCATCGAGGAAATCGAAGCACAAATCGCGCCGATTCACCGCCGCATCGATGAACTGGTCGACGTCAACCAATACCGCGTGCTTGAGAGCTTCCGTCGCCATCAAGTGAGCGACGCCCACTTCATCCCGTCAACCGGTTATGGGTATGACGATGCGGGCCGCGATACGCTCGATCGCATTTTCGCTGATGTGTTTGGAGCGGAAGCGGGACTTGTGCGCCCGCAAATCATTTCCGGCACGCACGCGATTGCGATCGCGCTGTTTGGCGTGTTGCGCCCGGGCGATGAGTTGCTTTACATCACGGGCGCTCCGTACGATACTCTTGAGGAAATCGTCGGCGTCCGCGGCCGCGGCGTCGGCTCGCTGAAAGAGTTTGGCATTCGTTATCGCAGTGTGCCGCTCACAGCGGAAGGGATGGTCGATTTTCCGGCCGTTCGCGAAGCGATCCATGAGCGGACGAAAATGATCGGCATTCAACGTTCGCGCGGCTATGCGGACCGGCCGTCGTTTACTGTCGAAGAGATCGGCGACATGATTGCATTCGTCAAGTCGATCAAACCGGATGTCGTCGTGTTTGTCGACAATTGCTACGGAGAATTCGTCGAGGAGAAAGAGCCATGCCATGTCGGCGCCGATTTGATGGCCGGCTCGCTCATTAAAAACCCGGGAGGGGGCTTGGCGAAAACGGGCGGCTACATTGTCGGCAAGCGGGAATATGTGGAGGCGTGCGCCTATCGGATGACCTCGCCGGGCATTGGAGCGGAAGTCGGTCCGTCGCTTTACAGCTTGCCGGATATGTATCAAGGCTTTTTCCTTGCGCCGCACACCGTGGGTCAGGCGCTCAAGGGGGCGGTTTTTACGGCGGCGATGCTCGAGCGAATCGGACTAAAAACCTCGCCATCGTGGAAGGCGAAGCGCACGGATTTGGTTCAGTCCGTCCGTTTTGACGATCCGGAACAAATGGTGGCGTTTTGCCAAGCGATTCAGGCTTCCTCCCCGGTCAACGCTCATTTCACTCCGTATCCGAGCGACATGCCCGGCTATGAAGACAAAGTGATCATGGCCGCCGGCACGTTCGTCCAAGGGGCAAGCATTGAGTTGACGGCCGACGGGCCGTTGCGCCCCCCATATGTCGCGTATGTGCAAGGCGGATTGACGTATTCGCATGTGAAAATCGCCGTCTGTTCCGCCATTCAGCGTTTGCTTGAACAGCGGTTGATTTGTTTGTGAGGAAACATCACGTTTCATTGACTCATTTCCTGACATTATGGTAAAATAAAGGTATCAAAAGCGAGGAGGAATTGGCATGAGCAGCCAAATTCGTCGTTCCATGCCATTGTTTCCGATTGGGATTGTGATGCAGCTGACCGACTTGTCGGCTCGGCAAATCCGCTATTATGAAGAGCACGGCCTCGTTTCGCCAGCGCGCACTGAAGGCAACCGGAGGCTGTTTTCGCTCAATGACATTGACCGCTTGCTGGAAATTAAAGATTTGATCGACCAAGGCGTCAACTTGGCGGGCATTAAGCAAATTTTTGCCGCGCGGGAGGAAGGACGCCACCAGCAGGCGGAGAAAGTCGAAAAAGTAGGAAAACCGAAGCTGTCGGACGAAGAACTGCGCGAAATTTTGCGGAATGAATTGCTGCAGGCCGGGCGGTTCCAGCGCGCATCGCTTCGCCAAGGAGATCTCGCTCGCTTCTTTCATTAATGACGGAAAATGATTTCCGAGCCGGGGAGGAGTTTGGACATGGCAAAATATACGCGTGACGACATTCTACACATCGTCAAAGAGGAAAATGTCAAGTACATCCGCCTGCAATTCACCGATATTTTGGGCACGATCAAAAACGTCGAAATTCCGATCAGCCAGCTGGAGAAAGCGCTTAACAACAAAATTATGTTTGACGGGTCGTCGATCGAAGGATTTGTCCGCATCGAAGAGTCGGATATGTATTTGTATCCGGACTTGGATACGTTCGTCATTTTCCCGTGGACTTCAGAAAAAGGAAAAGTCGCCCGCTTTATCTGCGACATTTACAACCCGGACGGCACGCCGTTTGAAGGCTGTCCGCGCTATAACTTGAAGCGGATGCTGAAAGAGATGGAGGCGCTTGGCTTCAACGCCTTTAACTTAGGAGCTGAGCCTGAATTCTTCCTTTTCAAGCTGGACGAAAAAGGACACCCGACGATGGAGCTGAACGATCGCGGCGGCTATTTCGATTTGGCGCCGACCGATCTTGGGGAAAACTGCCGGCGCGACATTGTGCTCGAGCTTGAGGAAATGGGGTTTGAAATCGAAGCGTCCCATCATGAAGTCGCCCCGGGCCAGCATGAGATCGATTTTAAATACGCTGATGCCGTAAAAGCGTGCGACGACATTCAAACGTTTAAGCTGGTCGTCAAAACGATCGCCCGCAAACACGGATTGCATGCGACCTTTATGCCGAAGCCGATTTTTGGGATTAACGGTTCAGGAATGCATTGCAACCTGTCGCTGTTCCGCAACGGTGAAAACGCCTTTTTCGATCCGAACGGCGACTTGCAGTTGAGCGATACGGCGCGGCAGTTTATCGCCGGTGTGCTGAAGCATGCGCCGAACTTTACGGCGGTGACGAACCCGACCGTCAACTCGTACAAGCGGCTTGTTCCAGGCTATGAAGCGCCGTGCTACGTCGCTTGGTCGGCGCGCAACCGCAGCCCGCTCATCCGCATTCCAGCTTCGCGCGGCATGAGCACGCGCATTGAGGTGCGCAGCGTCGACCCGTCGGCCAACCCATACTTGGCCANGCAAATAAAAAAAAATCCGGCCGAAAACTTGGTCGGCGCGCAACCGCAGCCCGCTCATCCGCATTCCAGCTTCGCGCGGCATGAGCACGCGCATTGAGGTGCGCAGCGTCGACCCGTCGGCCAACCCATACTTGGCCATGGCGGTGCTTTTAGCCGCTGGGCTTGACGGCATTCGCAACAAGCTCACTCCTCCGGCGCCAGTGGATCGAAACATTTACGTCATGACGAAAGAAGAACGGCTCGAAGAAGGCATTGTCGATTTGCCGGCAACGCTGCATGAAGCGTTGGAAAACTTGAAGTCCGATGAAGTGATGATTCACGCGCTCGGCAAACATTTATTCGAGCATTTCGTCGAAGCGAAAGAAATTGAGTGGGATATGTATCGGACAACGGTTCATCAATGGGAATTGGACCAATATATGGAACTCTACTGATTCATAAAAAAGCTGCCCTGAAAAAAACGGGGCAGCTTTTTTATGGGCGCAGGCCGGCACGAGTCAGTCGAACAGGCGATAGACGCCGATCACTTTGCCGAGAATCGTGCAGTCGCGGACGATGATCGGCTCAAGATGGGCGTTTTCCGGCTGCAGGCGGATGTGGTCTTTTTCCTTGAAAAACCGCTTCACCGTCGCCTCGTTGTCTTCCGTCATGGCGACGACGATGTCGCCGTTGTTGGCCGATGACTGCTGGCGGACGATGACGTAGTCGCCGTCGAGAATGCCGGCTTCGATCATGCTGTCGCCCATCACTTCAAGCATAAACAGCTGCTCCTCGCCGGCGGCGAGCCGCTTCGGCAGCGGAAAGTAGCCTTCGATGTTTTCCACCGCTGTAATCGGTTGGCCGGCCGTCACCTTGCCGATGATCGGCACCGAGATGATCTCCTCTTTTTCTCTCTCCTTGGCCATATCGTTGTCCAAAATTTCAATGGCGCGCGGCTTTGTCGGGTCGCGGCGGATGTACCCTTTGCTTTCTAGGCGCGCGAGATGCCCGTGGACCGTCGAACTTGACGCCAGTCCAACCGCTTCCCCAATTTCCCGCACCGACGGAGGATAGCCTTTTGTTTTTACTTCCTGTTTAATAAACTCTAAAATTTGCTGTTGTCGTTTTGACAGTTTTGTCATTGTTTCACACCTCTTGCCACATCATTTGCCTTCATTATACCATGCGGAAGACGAAAAAACAAACATAAGTTCGAGTTTTTTATTGACACAAACAAATGTTCCTGGCTATAATGAAGGAAAGCGAACAAACATTCTAGATTTTCGGCCCAATTTTCGATTTTGGGA
>NZ_AYSF01000093.1:0-16309 GCF_000498995.1 Geobacillus thermopakistaniensis | reverse complement strand
TGGCTGTCGTTTCCTGTTTCAAGGCGTCGACGATATCGTCTTTTAAGCGGGCCGCCAACTGCTCGGCTATGTATGGCATCCCTTGATGCAGCAGGCGGGGCACATCGATGATTTCCCCTTCCATGACGGCTGTTTCCACTTGAGCGGCTGTCTCGTTGGCTCGCTCTGCCGGTTGTCCGTCCATTTGCCTGATCATTTCAGCCACTTCGCGCGGATGGCGGCCGTCCTCAAGCCAAGTGCGGATATGGCGAAACCGGTCGATCAGCTCGTCGGTGTACATGCGTGCCCCCTCGGTTGTGCGTGGGACGGCAATCGATCCGGCGAACTGCTTTTCCCATTGTTTCAAATCGCGGGCGGTGACCCCGATTTTTTTCGCTGCTTCGCGGAGTGTATAGGTTTTCATCGCATTTCCTCATCCTTTCTCGTCTTTTGGCATTGATTTGCGTTATGTTTTATTTTCCTACTCGGTCGTTGATTTTCCTGCCGCTTGACAAAACATAACAAAAGAAGTGGAAGTTAGCAAAAAAACAACAACTATTGTCGAAAAATGAAGAAGGTCATCGAAAGATGTTGACAAACTTGTATATACAAGATAAAATGAATTCAGGTTGTATATACAAGTTTGTTTGCAACCGGTTGCTGAAAGCGATTTAACGCTATAGCGGTCGTTGTTAAGGAAAGAAAAGGGAGGCGTTCATCATGGGGGCATACCAACAAGCAGCCGCGCAAATCGTTGAAGCCATCGGCGGCAAAGAAAACATCGTCGCCGCCACGCATTGTGTGACGCGGCTTCGGTTTGCGCTCAAAGAGGAAGGAAAAGTCAATAAGGAAGCGCTTGAGCGCATCGATGTCGTCAAAGGGTCGTTTTCGGCAAACGGCCAGTTTCAAGTCGTCATCGGCCAAGGGCTTGTCGATAAAGTGTATGACGACCTCATCGAGCTGACGGGCATCGGCCGGGCGACAAAGCAGGAGATTAAAGACGCTGCGGAAGCGAAGCTCAATCCGCTGCAACGCGCGATTAAGACGCTGGCTGATATTTTCATTCCCATCTTGCCGGCAATCGTGACGGCCGGTTTGTTAATGGGGATTAACAACGTCTTGACAGGCCCAGGCATTTTTTACGAAGGGAAATCGTTTGTCGAGGTGCACAAAGAATGGGCCGATTTGGCGAACATGATCAACTTGATCGCCAATACGGCGTTCGTCTTCCTGCCCGGTTTGATCGGCTGGTCGGCGGTGACGAAATTCGGCGGCAGCCCGCTCTTAGGGATTGTCCTTGGTTTGATGCTCGTCCACCCAGATTTGCTCAACGCTTGGGGCTGGGGAGCGGCGAAAGAAAAAGGAGAGATTCCGGTTTGGAACTTGTTCGGCTTTGAAGTGCAAAAAGTCGGCTACCAAGGACAAGTGCTGCCGGTGCTGGTGGCTTCCTACGTGCTGGCGAAGCTGGAGCTGTTTTTGCGCAAGCGCATTCCGGATGCGTTTCAGCTGTTGCTTGTCGCGCCGCTTGCGTTGCTCATTACGGGCTTTTTGGCGTTCATCGCCATTGGGCCGATCACATTTGCGATCGGCAATGCCATTACCCACTTGTTTGTCACGATTTTTGACACGGTTCCGGCTCTTGGAGGATTGTTGTATGGAGCGTTGTATGCGCCGCTTGTCGTCACCGGGATGCACCATACGTTCTTGCCGGTTGACTTGCAGCTGATTGCCAATACCGGTGGCACGTTCCTTTGGCCGATTTTGGTCATGTCAAACATCGCCCAAGGTTCGGCAGCGTTGGCGATGATGTTTGTCGCGAAGGAGGAAAAGCTGCGCGGTTTGTCGTTTACGTCGGCTGTTTCCGCGTATTTAGGCATCACGGAACCGGCGATGTTCGGGGTCAACTTGCGCTTTCGCTTCCCGTTTATCGCAGCGATGACAGGGGCGGCAATCGCCGGCATGTTTATTACGCTCAATAAAGTCATCGCTCCGTCGATCGGCGTCGGCGGCCTGCCGGGTTTCTTGTCGATCGTGCCGCAAAAGTGGACGCCGTTCTTTATCGGCATGGCGATCGCGATTGCGGTGCCGTTTGCGCTGACGTTTGTCTTTGGGAAAGTGCGTAAAGCCGCCCGCTCATGATTGCCGTGTGTGGAAGCAAGAGAACGATGTGCGAAATCATTTATTTCCCGCCCGTACCATTGGCCGCCGATGCCAATGGTATGTTTTTTATCCCGACGAACGAGGTGAAGAGAGATGTCAACAACCCCTTGGTGGAAAAAAGCGGTCGTTTATCAAATTTATCCGAAAAGCTTCTACGATACGAATGGAGACGGCATTGGCGATTTGCCGGGCGTGATCGAGAAGCTCGATTATTTACAAAAATTGGGTGTCGATGTCATTTGGCTGACGCCGATCTACGCGTCGCCGCAGCGCGACAACGGTTATGACATCAGCGATTATTTCCGCATCCATCACGAATACGGAACGATGGACGATTTTGACCGTCTGCTTCACGAAGTGCATGCGCGCGGCATGAAGCTGGTGATGGACATGGTCGTCAACCATACCTCAACCGACCATGAATGGTTTCAGCAGGCGCGCTCCTCGAAAACGAACCCATACCGCTCGTTTTACATTTGGCGCGACCCGAAGCCGGACGGCGGAGCGCCGAACAACTGGCAATCGAAATTCGGCGGCTCGGCGTGGGAATACGACGAACAAACCGGCCAATATTACTTGCATTTGTTCGATGTGACACAAGCGGACTTGAACTGGGAAAACGAAGAGCTGCGCCGCCGCATTTATGACATGATGCATTTTTGGCTCAAAAAAGGAGTGGACGGCTTTCGGCTTGACGTCATCAACTTGTTGTCAAAAGACCAGCGCTTCCCGGATGATGACGGTTCGGTGCCGCCGGGGGACGGGCGCCGCTTTTATACGGACGGACCGCGCATTCATGAGTTTTTGCAAGAGATGAACCGCGAAGTGTTTTCGAAATATGACGTCATGACGGTCGGGGAAATGTCGTCGACGACGATCGATCATTGCATCCGCTACACGAACCCGGAAAACCACGAGCTCAATATGACGTTTAACTTTCACCACTTGAAGGTCGATTACCCGAACGGAGAAAAATGGGCAGTCGCCCCATTTGATTTCCTTGCCTTAAAACGCATTTTGTCCGAATGGCAAGTCCGGATGTATGAAGGCGGCGGCTGGAATGCGCTCTTTTGGTGCAACCACGATCAGCCGCGCATCGTGTCGCGCTATGGCGATGACGGGACGTATTGGAAAGAGTCAGCGAAAATGCTGGCGACGACGATCCATTTGATGCAAGGGACGCCCTATATTTACCAAGGCGAAGAAATCGGCATGACCGATCCGAAATTCACCGATATTCGCGACTACCGCGACGTTGAGTCGCTCAACATGTATCGGATTTTGCGAGAACAAGGCAAAAGCGAGCAGGAAGTGCTTGAGATTTTGCAGCGAAAATCGCGCGACAACTCACGCACGCCGATGCAATGGGACGACAGCCCGCATGCTGGTTTCACGTCCGGGACGCCGTGGATTCGCGTCGCCGACAACTACCGACGCATTAACGTGAAACAGGCGCTCGCCGACCGCGACTCGATTTTCTACCACTATAAGCGGCTCATTGAGCTGCGCAAACAGTATGATCTCATTACGACCGGGCGCTATGAGCTGCTGCTTGCGGACGATCCGCATATTTTCGCCTATATGCGTCATGGCGATGGAGAAAAGCTGCTTGTTGTCAACAATTTTTATCCAATCGAAACGACGTTCACGCTGCCGAAAGAAGCAGGAGCCGATGGCTATACGGGAGAACTGCTGCTTGCCAATTATTCGGACGCGCCGGCCGATTTTCGCCGCATGCAGCTGCGCCCATACGAATCGGTTGTTTATCTTTTGCGCCGGCCGTGATACAATACAAGCGGTGATTCTTATGCATGAAAACAAATATTTAACCATTTACCATGACCTCATTTCCCGCATCCGCCGCGGAGAATGGAAGGCGTACGACAAGCTGCCATCGGAACACGAGCTGGCCGCCCGGTATGAGACATCGCGCGAGACGATTCGCAAAGCGCTCCATTTGTTGTCCGAGCACGGCTATATCCAAAAAATGAAAGGAAAAGGATCTATCGTCCTTGACGTCGGCAAATATGACTTTCCCGTATCCGGATTGGTCAGCTTTAAAGAACTGGCGCAGACGATGAAGCAGCCGGTGCGGACGATCGTGCATGAACTGGCGATCATCAAGCCGGATCGCGAGCTCAGGCAGCATCTGCGCGCCTCAGGCAAAGACGAAGTGTGGAAAGTCGTGCGCGTCCGGGAAATCGGCGGAGAGCGGATTATTTTGGATAAAGACTTTTTTCTGAAAAAGCATGTGCCGCTATTGACCAAAGAAATTTGCGAAGACTCGATCTATGAATACTTGGAAACGAAGCTGCATTTGCCGATCAGCTTTGCGAAAAAAGAAATATCGGTCGACGAAGCGACGGACGAAGACCGGCGCTATTTGGATTTGCATGGCGATGACCGCGTCGTTGTCGTCAAAAACTATGTGTATTTAAGCGATGCTGCATTGTTTCAATACACGGAATCGCGTCACCGGCTCGACAAGTTCCGATTTGTCGATTTTGCGCGCCGGAAATGACAACGCCTTCTGTGCCCCAGGTTGTTTGGGAGTCAGCCCGGGGCGGATGGAAATGTGGGCCACGCTGCAAACTGCAGCGCGGCTTTTTTTGTTTGCGCGGGCAACATAAATTTTATAAATAAAACTATGTTCTAAATCATCAATGAAAATCATAAAAAAACTGCATTATGGCTATCCTTCTTGGTAACAACATCATCGCAAAGGAGGCGCCGACGTGGAAGGAACATGGTGGTCGCTGTTGCCTTTTCTGCTCATCATTCCGTTGGCGGTATGGCTGAAAGAAATTTTGCCCGGCCTCGTGGCCGGATTGCTCGTCGGAGCGTTTTGCCTTGAGTGGTCGGCTGTCGGCGCGATTGAGCGCGCTGTTTCCGCTGTTCTTCACGCCCTGACCGATCCGGAGCATATGAAGGTGGCCGCGTTTTTGTATTTGTTCGGTTCGCTTGTCGGCATGATGCAAATTACCGGCGGGATCAAAGGGTTTGTCGAGAGACTCTCCGGCCGCATCCGCTCGAAGCGGGGGATTTTGTTGTTCGTTTGGCTGACGGTGCCGGTGACGTTTTTTATGCCGATGTTTCGCATTATGCTCCTTGGACCAGTGATGAAAGCGGTCCTTCGCCAGTTTCGCATCGACCGCCGCCGCATGGCGTACATGATCGACGTCTCGACCGAGCCGATCATCGTGCTTTTGCCAGCGGCGACAGCGTTCGTCGGCTTTATGACTTCTGTTGTCGCCGCGGCGCTTGAGCAAAACGACATTCACGAATCGCCGTATGACGTGTTTTTGCGCAGCCTGCCGTACAACTTGTTTGCGATTGTCGCTCTGGCCGTCGGGGTGTTGACGACGATGTTGAACATCCGGATCGGCAAACCGCGGGCGAAAAAAGGAGAAGGGGAAACGAATACACTGCACGGGCTCGGATTGCGCAAGGAGCTGGCGCTGATCAACGGGGAGCCGTTGCACTTGTTTGTCCCGCTGGCGCTGTTAATCGCGCTGACGTTTGCCTTTTTCGTGTACGACGGGAGGAAACGCGGGGCAGAGAATTGGTGGGAGGCGTTTTCCGCGGCCGATGCGACATGGGCGATGCTGTTGGCGCTGTTTGTGACCATCCTTTTGTCGATGATGTTTTATTTGTGGCGCCGACAATCGCTCTCAGAGTTGACGTACCACTTTTTTGCCGGAGGAAACGAGCTGATGGCGCCGATCGGCATGCTCGTTCTCGTATGGGCGGTCTCGGCGGTGGCGGGGGAACTCGGATTTGCGGAGTACGTGTCGTCGACGTTCGGCACATGGCTGCCGGGGGCATTCGTGCCAGCGGCCGTGTTTTTGGTCGGATCGTTTTTATCATACTTTATCGGTTCTTCATGGGGAACGTGGGGCATTTTGATGCCGCTTGGCGTCACGCTTTCCCATGCGACCGGGGCGCCGCTCGAGGTGACAGTCGGCGCCGTGTTTGCGAGCGGGACGTTTGGCGCCTTTGCTTCGCCGCTTGGCGATACGACGATTACAACGGCAGCCATTATGGATATGGACTTGATGAGCTATGTTTTCGGCTTGTTTTTTGTCCGCGTTANAGCCTAATTTTAAAAGCAAGCCGAAAAATGAGCTATGCGAAATACAAATTGCGCCTCTCTCTCCTTTGCGCCGGCGTGTCGCTTGCAGGATACGTTCTTTTGCCGCTTTGGGCCGGTTGACCGCAGACGCCCCGTCTGCCCTCGCCGGGCTTTTTTATCTACCCTGAAAATGTCAAAACTATATAGGTTCCAATTGTTCGTTACCATTTGCACTTCGATACATGCGGATGCAATCTAATGTGTCAGGCAATCGGCGAAGTGTAAACCAAAAATTCAACTTAATTGAAAGAGATTTTCATCCTTTCGTGCAACGTACTGGATTCGCGACAATATTTCATGTCACAAACAATGTTCTAAATAATCAATAACCCAAAAAAACAATTGCATATCCCAATCAATCGGAGTATGATAAAAACAACATACTGACTAGTTGGTAGCTGCAAATCAAACTTGCTCCCGCCCCATGCTCACCCAAACGAATATTGTGGGCGAAAGGGGCAAAAAAAGGCAAGAAAGGAAGAGGGAGAAATGAAGACGCACATCATTACCGTCAATCCACGCTTTTGTGAAACTGATGCGCTCGGACATTTAAGCAACATTAGCTATTTTATTTATTTAGAAGAAGCGCGCACCCGCCTGTTTGATGAATTGCGTTACGGCGGGCGAACAGACGACTGGCATTTTATTTTAGCTTCCACCAAGTGCGATTTTATCAACCAAGGATTCTTCGGACGACGATTGCGCGTGGAAACCAATGTCTCCCGGATCGGCAATAAAAGCTTTCAATGCATTCATCGCATCATGGAAGAGGAAACAGGAAGACTGATCGCCATCGGAGAGGCAGCGGTCGTCCATTTTAATTTCCAAACCCAAACGAGCGAACCATTGCCCGATGACTTGCGGACCATGCTTGCCGAATACCTTGCGCCGTCCGTGGGGGAAACGATTTCGCCGTTATCGTGCAAAAAAAAGGAGTAAAAAAGGGAGTGGAATATCATCCGCCTGTACGGCGGATTTTTCATTTTCAACTTTCCCACGTTTTTTGGACCGAACCACCGAAGGCGACATACTTTGTAAATAGACGAAATGGCGGAAAGGGGGAATCAACATGGCCATTCACGCTGTGATCGGCAATGCGGTGTATACATGCCGCGGAGAGCTTGAGACGTATTTTCAGCCGTTTCGCGATGGAACGATCGGCCGCTTTCATCCGTTTTCTACGCCGTTTGGCAAACAGCGGCTTATTTACGCCGACTGGACGGCAAGCGGGCGGCTGTACCGGCCGATTGAAGAGAAGCTGACGCATGAGCTCGGTCCATTTGTCGGCAACACGCATACGGAATCGAATGTGACCGGAACGAAAACGACGCTTGCCTATCGCTATGCAAAAGAAATCATCAAACAGCACGTTCATGCCGGGAAAAACGATGTCTTGATCATGCAAGGCGCCGGGACCACAAGCGCCGTCAACAAGCTGCAGCGTCTGCTTGGCTTGCGCGTACCGGAACGGTGGAAGCGCCGCTTGTCCCTTCATGATGAGGAGCGGCCAGTCGTTTTTGTCACCCATATGGAGCACCATTCAAATTTATTGCCATGGGTGGAAACCATCGCGGAAGTCGTGGCGGTCCGGCCGACAGAGAACGGGGATGTCGATCTTGACCATTTGCGCGAGCTGCTGGAGCGCTACCGAGATCGGCCGCAAAAAATCGGTGCATTTACTGCTTGCTCGAACGTCACGGGGTTGGAAACCCCATATCATAAGCTGGCGAAAATCATGCACGAGCATGGCGGCCTTTGCTTTGTTGATTTTGCTGCTTCCGCTCCGTACGTCCGCATCGATATGCATCCGGACGACCCAATGGAGCAGCTTGATGCCATTTATTTCTCTCCCCATAAGTTTCTCGGGGGGCCGGGAAGCGCCGGCGTGCTCATCTTTGACAGCCGGCTTTATCATCAGCACGCTCCGGATCACCCCGGCGGCGGGACGGTGTACTGGACTGACCCGTGGGGGAACTATGAATACATCCAAGCCATTGAGGAACGCGAAGATGGCGGAACACCGCCGTTTTGGCAAACCATCAAGGCAGCGTTGGCCATCCAGCTGAAAGAACAAATGAACGTAAAACAGATGCGCGCCCGCGAAAAGGAACTTGTTTCCCTTCTTTTGCCGGCGCTAAAAAGCACTCCCGGCGTCCGCGTGCTTGAAGGACATCGGGACGACCGTCTTGGCATCATCTCATTTGTCATAGATGGATTGCATTACAACCTTGTTGTCAAACTGCTGAATGATCGCTTCGGCATTCAAGCGCGCGGCGGCTGTTCCTGCGCCGGACCATACGGCCACTATTTGCTTGGGATCGACAAGGAACAATCCGCTGCGCTGCTTCAAGAAGTCAAAAACGGCAATCCTCTTGCCAAACCAGGATGGGTGCGTCTGTCGCTCCATCCTACGATGACGAACGAAGAAGTGTATGCGATCATCCGCGCCGTCCGTCAAATCGCCCGCTATGGCCGCCGCTGGCAGGAGGAATACGAGTACGATGCTGGGAAAAATGAGTTCGTCCACCGTGACGATGATCGGTACATTCGGCATTTCTTTCTCTTTTAAGCTTCCGAGAGCAAGGACGGTCATTTTCCCGTGCGTTTTTGTTTTCAGTCCTAGCCAGAACTCGGTACAATAAAGGCATCTTGACCAAAAGAAGGGGAGAACCGATGAACGAATTGTACCATTTGCTTGTGCGGACCGATCGGGAGCAACAATTGTACAACCAAGCGCGCCGCCTTGCGGAACGATTTGTCCAACGGGCAGCGCATGATGACGAACAGGCAACGTTTCCATTTGCCGATTTTGCCGATTTAAAAGAGGCTGGATTCCTTTCCTTGACCGTCCCGACTGAATACGGCGGCCAAGGGGCATCGCTTTATGAGCTTGTGCTCGTGCAAGAAACGATCGCCCAAGGCTAAAAGGCAGCCGAAAANTTTTCGGCCGCCTTTTTTCTCATGCGTTTATTTTTGCTCCGCCGCTGGCCGGAGCCCGTTCTCGCCCGTTTGGCGAATGAAGTCGTTTGCCGCCACGCGCTCATCAACAGCGCCCACTCTGAACGGACAACTGGCAGCCCGGCGCGCGGCGGTAAACCGGAAACGACGGCCGTCTTTCGCCATGGCCGCTGGGTGCTTCGGGGGCGAAAGACATTTGCATCGTTAGCCCCTGCGCTCGATTACGTATTGATTTCCGCCACGATGGAAGACGGTCGGGTCGGTGAATTTCTCGTGCCGATGTCTGCTTCAGGCATCCGCATCGAGCCGACGTGGAACACGCTTGGCATGCGGGCGACGCGCAGCGATGATCTTGTTCTTGAAGAAGTCGAAGTCGACCAAGAGGCGCTCGTAGAGACGCTTGGAGAAGCGAACGAAGCCGCTCCGGCGCAAGGATGGCTGTTGCACGTGCCGGCTTGTTACTTAGGCATCGCCATTGCGGCGCGCAATGAGGCGCTTCGCTTTGCCAAGACGTACCAGCCTAATACCCTGCCTCACCCAATCGCCCTAACACCCGAAGTGCAGCGGAAAATCGCTGAAATGGAATGGCGCCTCACCCATGCGCGCCATTTCCTGTACGCGGTCGCCGACTTATGGGATCGCTATCCGGAAAAACGGATGGCGATGAAAGAGGAGTTGGCAACAGCCAAATTGGTCGCCACCAATACCGCGCTTGAAGTCGTCGATTGGGCGATGCGCATTGTCGGCGGACAAAGCTTGTTTGCTGACAATCCGCTTCAGCGGCATTACCGTGACGTCCGTGCTGGATTGCACAACCCGCCGGCGGATGACTTGACGTTTCAATGGCTTGCTAAGCGGGCACTGACCCACAACCCACCGGCGCAATGAAACAAGAAAGCGGGTGGAATAATAGAAAGATCACTCAAATGACACAAAAAAAGCTGTCCCCTCACAAAGCAGGGACAGCTTTTTCCATGCCAAGCCGTTATTCCACCTCAAGCGCCGAGCGCAAAAACTCGGGCAAGGCGAAACATTGACGAAAGACCGCATCATTGACGTATTTCGTGTCGTTTGGAATGGTTGTCTGCGCCGGAAAATCGAGCGGCCGTTTCGAGCCGATCGTAAAGCTCCACAGTCCGCCTGGATACGTCGGCACCACCGCGGTGTACACAAGCACATGCGGGAACAGTTCGCGAATATTGCGGTACGTCCGTTTCAAGATATCCAAGTGGAAAATCGGCGACTGGCTTTGGCAGACCATCAGCCCGTCTGCTTTCAACGCGCGATGGACGTTGGCGTAAAACTCCGGTGAAAACAAGGCTTCCGCCGGGCCGACTGGGTCAGACGAGTCGATCATAATGACGTCGTAGACGTTTTCTTTCTCTTGCACAAACACGACGCCATCATCATAAACAAACCGCACGCGCGGATCCGATAAGTTGCCGGAGACGGCTGGCAAATGCTCTTTGCACGCCCGGACGACTTTTTCGTCGATTTCCACCATATCGATGGCTTCAAGATGAGCGTATTTCGCCGTCTCACGAGCTGCGCCGCAGTCGCCGCCGCCGATGATGAGCACCCGCTTCGCTTCCGGATGAAACTGCAGCGGCACGTGCGAAATCATTTCGTTATAAATATGGCCGTCAATCGAGGTCGTTTGCACGACGCCATCGAGTACGAGCATGCGGCCAAAATCGTACGAATCCAAAATCATCACATGCTGGTACTCGGACGGCTCGGCAAAAATCACCTCTTTGATTCGATAGCTGATTTTTAAGTTGTCGCGATCATCTTCGGTGAGCCAAAGCTCTCCATTGTCCATATGCAAGTAAGGTGGCAAAGCGCTTCCTTCGTGTTTCATTGTGACCTCCTTTAGTCATGCAGATGTTTTCACACCTTTCTAATCTTAATATATTCTTCGTCTTGTGGCAAACAAAGGGGATGTGATCGGCCGGTGCCGGACGTATTCATCCCGCCGCCCATGTTTGACGACTGGTTTCGTTTTTCCAACTGATGATCGTTCTTGCCGCCACATCCCGCGCAAAGGCCGCCATCGGTTTCGCATCATCCCGCGTCTTCCTTCCGTAGAGCGATGCTTAGTGATCGTGTGCCTGCCAAACGCCAAAAAACTCTCCAGCTTATAGCCAGAAAGTTTTCTCAACCGCGCCGCTCTTTCAATAAAGAACGAAGCGACGCTCGGTCTTCAAGCAAATCGGCGAGCGTATACGCATCCAGCACACGCAAAAACGCCTCTAACGCCTCGTGAAGTGCGAAGCGAAGCCGACATACCGGCGTTAAGACGCACTCATTGCCGTGGGCGGCAAAACACTCGACAAGCGACAAGTTTTCCTCCGTTTCGCGAACAACCGCGCCGATGACAATCTCCGCGGGGCGTTTCGCAAGGCGGATTCCACCGTTGCGCCCACGGATCGTTTCAATGTAGCCGAGTTTGCCAAGCTCATAGACGATTTTGCTTAAATGATGCTCTGAAATGGAAAAGGCAGCGGCAATGTCTTTGATGTTTGTTTTTTCTTCTTCATCAAGCGCGCCTAAAAACAAGAGGACGCGCAAGGCGTATTCCGTATAGTTCGTCAACTGCATCGTGATTCACAACCTTTAAGCGACATTCTTGATCCCATTGTACCACACCTGATTCGAACGGAGAATTGTGAACAATTTATTAAAGATGTATTTGAAATATTGTTTTTTCGCAGTGATCATGGTTGAATAAAAGATGTATTAAAAATACATGTTTTACAAGGGGATGAAATCATGACAACGACAACGAAATTGCATCCAAAAACGATTGAAATTGTGAAATCAACGGTGCCTGTCTTGGAAACACATGGCGAACAAATTACGAAGCGGTTTTATGAACTCATGTTTTCCAATCATCCGGAACTGCTCCATATTTTCAACCACGCCAACCAAAAGCAAGGGCGGCAGCAACGCGCCTTGGCCGCAGCCGTGTATGCGGCAGCGCGCTATATCGACCAGCTTGATGCTATTTTGCCGGTTGTGCGGCAAATCGGCCATAAACACCGCAGCTTAGGAATCAAACCAGAACAATACCCGATCGTCGGAAAGCATTTGTTGCTGGCGATCAAAGACGTGCTCGGCGACGCCGCCACCGACGAAGTGATCACGGCTTGGGCGGAAGCATATGAAGCCATTGCGTCCGTTTTCATTCAAGTGGAAAAAGAGCTCTACGATGAGGCAGCGGCCAAACACGGAGGCTGGCGTGACTTTCGCCGATTTGTCGTCGTGAAAAAGGTGAAAGAAAGCGGCGTCATTACTTCGTTTTATTTGGAGCCGGAAGACGGCAAGGCCATCAGTGATTATTTGCCGGGTCAATACGTGAGCGTCAAACTGTCGATTCCGGGCGAGACGTATACGCATATTCGCCAATACAGCTTATCGGATGCACCTGGAAAAGGGTATTACCGCATCAGCGTCAAACGGGAAGCAGCTACAGCGGACAAGCCGGCCGGCATTGTTTCCAACTATTTGCATGATCATGTCCAAGAGGGCGACGTGCTCGAGCTTAGCGCTCCAGCCGGCGATTTTACGCTTGATTTGTCCAAAACGACGCCGGTTGTGTTCATCAGCGGCGGCGTCGGCATCACTCCGCTTTTGAGCATGGCGCATACGTTGGCCATCCGCCAACCGACCCGCCCAGCGGCGTTTTTGCATGCTGCTTTGAATGGCCGCGTGCACGCGTTTGATAAGGAGCTTCGGATGTTGGCGGAACGCCCGTCATTTTCTTACCGTATTTGTTACGAGTCGCCATCCGACGAGGATCGCCGCCATCCACATTTTGGCAAAGAAGGGCGGATCGACCTCGCATGGATGCAATCCGTGATCCCGACGAAAGACGCAGACTTTTATTTCTGCGGCCCGATGCCGTTTATGAAAACCGTCTATCGTGCCCTAAAACAATGGAGTGTGCCAGAGGAGCACATCCATTACGAATTTTTCGGCCCGGCCGGCGATTTGACGAAAGACTGAGAGAGGTTTTTCGCTTGCCAGGGGGATGACCCAAAAGGGTCATTTTTCTTAACAAAACACAACATATTGTTTCTTAATGATTGTTTCAAACCTATATACGGTAATAAGAAAGGGTGTCCCGATCCTTTTGGGACACCCTCTTTTGTTATCTTCCCTGTTGGCAAGTTCATGAATTTTTTGTATGATGAATTGCAAGAAAAGCAAGAAAAGGGAGAGACAACGCATGACGACATTTCGCCAACATCGCTGGCAATCATTTTTGCAAGGTTACGAGCAGCGCGCTCGAATCCTTATCTCCTGCCCAGATCGCCCGGGCATCGTCGCGGCAGTGACGTCGTTTCTGTACGAACAAGGGGCGAATATCGTTGAATCGAGCCAATATTCGACCGATCCTGAGGGAGGGACGTTTTTTCTCCGCTTGGAGTTCGACTGTCCAAACATCGCCGAGCGAAAAGAAGAGATCGAAGCGGTGTTTGCCCCGATCGCTGCTGAATTTGAGATGCGTTGGCAGCTTCGGCTGCACAACGACATTCGGCGAATCGCGATTTTTGTCTCCAAAGCCGAGCATTGTCTGCTTGAACTTCTTTGGCAATGGCAGGCGGGAGAGCTGATCGCCGACATCGCCCTTGTCATCAGCAACCACCCCGACTTGCGCGAGACGGTCGAGTCATTTGGCATCCCTTATGTGCATATTCCGGTGACGAAAGAAACGAAAGCGGACGCCGAAGCCGAACAAATCCGTCTGCTTCGCGACTATCAGATCGACACCATCGTGCTTGCCCGCTACATGCAAATTTTGTCGCCGGCGTTTGTCGCTGAATTCCCGGGACGGATCATCAACATCCACCACTCATTTTTGCCCGCCTTTATTGGCGCGCGTCCGTATGAGCGGGCGTATGAGCGCGGCGTCAAATTGATCGGCGCCACATCGCACTACGTCACCGACGATTTGGATGAAGGGCCGATCATTGAGCAGGACGTCGCCCGCGTGGACCACCGCCACCATCCGGACGACTTAAAGCGGATCGGCCGACTGATCGAAAAAACGGTGCTCGCCCGGGCGCTTCGGTGGCATTTGGAAGACCGGGTCATCATCCACGGAAACAAAACGATCGTGTTTTATTGAACCCAAGCGGGAGAGGATTTTTCCTTTCCCGCATGGTATAATGAAGACAAGCAGGATTTGGCCGCCCAAAGAGCGAAATTTCATCCGTAGGGAAGGAGGGAAAAAGCCTATGGGAGAAAAACGGACGCCCAGCGGTTTTCTGTTAAAACAACGTGCGTTTTTAAAATTGTATTTGATTACGCTCACCGAACAGGAGCGGCTCTACGGGCTGAAGCTGCTTGATGTATTGCGCCAAGAGTTCAAGCCGTTCGGCTACCGGCCGAACCACTCCGAAGTGTATAAGGCGCTGCACGATTTGATCGAAGACGGCATTTTAAAACAAGTGAAACAGAAAAAAGAGGGAATGAAGTACCAAGAAGTCGTCTACTATCGGTTCGCCGAGGGCGGACAGGAAAAGGCGAAGCTGTACAAACGCCAGCTCAAGGCGGAGCTTGATCGGTGCGCGGCGCTCATTCGCAAGGCGATTGAGGACAACTTCGGTTGAGAGCGCCTCGTTTTTTCTTTGTTATATTTACATAATATATTTATGGTCTAGTTCTTTTGTTTTGCGTCCCGCCGGGCGATCTAGTAGAATGAGAGGGGAAGATCGCCACAGAGAGGAAGTCAGAAGATGGGAACATGGCCGTTGACGGTCACGAAAGAAATGGAAAAGCGAAAAGAACTGTTCCGCCGCGATCCGGATCGCGCGTTGATTGGAGCGGGCGGGTACAAGGCGGCAGATGAGGCGATCGTGCACGATGCCGCCATTGCGCTCGCGCTTGGGAAAAACGTGCTCTTAAAAGGCCCGACCGGATCGGGAAAAACGCGGCTTGCTGAAACGTTGTCCGCTTTGTTTGGTCAACCGATGCACAGCATCAACTGTTCCGTGGACTTAGACGCCGAAGCATTGCTCGGTTTTAAGACGATCGTGCACAAAAACAGCCAGGCGGTGATCGAGTACGTGCCCGGACCAGTCATCCAGGCGATGACAAAAGGGCATTTGCTATATATTGACGAAATTAATATGGCGAAACCAGAGACGCTGCCGATTTTAAACAGCGTCCTTGACTACCGGCGGCGGCTCACGAATCCGCTCACCGGCGATCTCGTGCAGGCGAAACCGACATTTGGCGTCATCGCCGCGATCAATGAAGGCTATATTGGCACCGTACCGCTCAATGAGGCGCTCAAAAACCGGTTTGTCGTCATCAATGTGCCGTATGTGCAAGGAGAAACATTAAAATCGGTATTGTTGGCGCAAACTACATTAACGGATGAAACGTTGATCGATCGTTTCGTCGCCCTGTCGGCTGATCTGCTTGTGCAGGTGCGAAACGGACAAATCGCCGAGGAAGCGGCTTCGGTGCGCGCTTTGTTGGATGCGTGCGATTTGGCGGCGTACATGCCGCCATTGCGGGCCATTGAACGAAGCATCGTCGATAAGCTCGACGATGAACGGGAACGGGCCGCAGTGCGCAACATCGCTGAAACGTGGTTTGACGAATAGGAGGCTCGGCATGGAGCGGTTTATGATGTTCAATGACCGAACGGTCGACTCGAGTTTGGTCATGCAGCTTTCTGACCTCGCCCAAACGCTCATGCGCCGCCGCGACGTTGCCATCCAGTTCGCCGCCCATTCCGGCGTGCATTGTGTCAAGCCGGTCGTTTACGTCAGCCATTTTTGGGATGGGTATCCACCATTGGAGCGGGAAACGGCAATGAAAAGCGACGTCGGCTTGCGCATCATCGGCACGTATCGGCACACCGACCGATTGGCGGTTCGCGCCTTCCGACATGCGGTGGAATCCCGACCGCTCTCCAAGCTTTCCAAACAGCTGTTTACATTCGCTGAAGATCTTCGCTTGGAAGCTTTTCGGCCACCTTTTCCATTTCCTGTTCGCCGTTAATGTGGCGCAAATAGCCTTTTTGCTCGTAAAAATCGAGGAGCGGCTTCATTTGTTTCATAT
>NZ_AYSF01000092.1:0-12336 GCF_000498995.1 Geobacillus thermopakistaniensis | reverse complement strand
TTCTTGTTGTTCTCTTCGGATCTCCTGCTGCTCTTTCCGTATTTCTTGTTGTTCTCTTCGGATCTCCTGCTGCTCTTTTCGCATTTCTTGTTGTTCCGCTTCCAGCCGTTTGTGGCTTTCGACGAGGAGATGCAACGTGTTTTCGATATGACCGAGCCGGTCGAACAGTTGCAAGAGGATCTCTTCGCTCATGTTGGCCCCTCTTTCATCTTAATTTCCTTCATTATAGCACATATGTTCTTGTTAGACAAGCAGGAATGGTGTATATAGGAAAGCGTACAAACATATGATACAATGGATAAACAAACTGACAAATCTCAGTGCGGGCATCGGCCAGTACGTTTTAGAAAGGGATCGATGTATGCTTTACGTTTCTCCTGCCAAAATCGCAAGCTATTTTTATCATGAGTGCGAGCGGAATTTTTATTTTCAGTCGTTGGCGAAAGAGCGGCGCGGCGAGCTCGATGTGCCGGAAGAGCTGTTTGAGCGGCCCGCGGTTCATGAGGGAGTGCTGCGCCGAGGAGTTGAGTGGGAAGAGGAAGTGATCACGACCCATTTGGCCGGCCAAGTGAAGATGGGAGAGCGAGAGCCTGGCGTGCCGATTTCCCACTGCTATTTGGATGGCGAGGAAACGATCCGCGAGTTGAAGCGGCCGAGCAAGCGATATTTGTATCAGCCGACATTGATCGCGCCGCCGCGCTTTTACGAACGGTACGGGTTGGATCGGGACGACATCCATTTTGCGGCGTGCCGCCCGGATTTGATTGAGTGCATACCGGGACAAAACGGCTTTGTGTTTCGCATCATCGACATCAAATCATCAGACGTGTTGAAGCTTTCCCACCGCGTGCAAACGGCGTTGTACGCCTTGATTTTGTCTTCCGTTTTAGAGGAGCACGGCATTAGGGGCAATGTGGATTGGCGCGAAGCGGGGGTATGGACGTACAAAACCGAGCAGCCGCAAGCAGCGGATATCAGCCAGTTGCTCCCGTATCTCGAACAGTTTTTGGCTGGCGAACTGACGGCGCTGGCCGAGAAGCAACCCGATGAGCTGTTTTGGCACTTAGATTACCGGTGTGAATGGTGTCCGTTTTATGACTATTGTTTCGACAAAGCACGGCAACAGAAGCACATTTCCCTCGTTCCGTACTTATCGAACTACACGTCCCGCTTCATCCGTGAGCGGCAGCTGCCTGAGACGATCGGTGAGTTTCGCCAATTTCTTGAACGTCAAGAAAACAGGCATGTGCTGAAACAAAACGCCGAGCTGGCGCGCCAACTTCGGCGGCTTGAAGCGCAGCTTGAGGCCATCACGCAAGAAAAAGTCGTTCCGTATGACCGTGCGGTGACACATATGCCGATATGGGAAGACATCCGTCTTATTCTCACCGCGCAACGCGATCCACTGACGGGCAAGATCGCGGCGGCATCGCTGTACCGTGTTGGTGGAACAGACGTGTTTGGAACGGGATCGGAAATGCATCATGTTATCGCCGGTTCGTTTGAGGAATGCGACGAGGTTGGCCGAAAGCTGGCCGATGCGCTGGACCGCCTGCTTCATACGGTGCACGATTACAACCGGGATCGAGAGTGGCGGGCGCAAAAGTCCGTGCAGGCGTATGTCGTCGACAACTATGAATGGGACAATGTGCAACAGTTGCTTCAAGAGCTTTTGTTCGATCCAGAATATCAAGAAAAAGCCGTTCGGTTGCTGTCTTATTTTCATAGCAGCTCATTAGCAAGTGCCAGCGACCACCCAAGCGAAATGGTTCCGCTTCCTGTCGTTGTCCTGACAACGGCCGTGAGCCAGCTGTTCGCCTTGCCGGCGCATGTCGCGTACCGTCTTGAAGACTTGTCGCGATATATTGCGGCCTACAATGATTCGCCGTTTCTGTACTCGGCGAGTGAGCGTTTTTCATTTCGTTTGACAAACGCCATGAAACTGGATGTGCTGCACGACGCCTGGCAAACGGGGGACGAGGAAAAACGAAAAGCGGTCGAGAAGGAGCTAAGCCGGCGTCTTTGGGCCGCAAGCAGCATTATCCAAGGCATCCGCGTCTGGGCTGAGAGCGTCCATCCTTCGCCGCTTATTGTCTGGCCGGAAAAATTTGCTTTTCCCGATCTGGCTGATTACCGTGATCCGCTTGTGTCCAAGCTGGCGTTTATGGCGCGCTACGAGGCGCTATTAAACTACTTGGAAATTCGCCGAAGCCGCCTGCTCCCGCTTTCGGAGCGGCTTGAGAACGGAGTGACGCTTCATGTCACGTACCTTGGCGGCGATCGGTTCCGATTGAACAACCGGCAGGCGCTTGAAGCGATCGATCAAAAGGCGAGCTGGATTTTGACGGAGTGCAATGAGGAAGGGGAAAAGGCGCAACAGGCGTTTCCAGATTATAAGTATTCCAGCGAATGGAAGCCGCCCCAATGGGCCAATTTGTACTTTACCCGCATTCGCGCCATCGAAGATGATGGCAAGACAGCTGAACTCGAGCTCGAGTTGCCCAAATGGATCGACCGGTTCCCGCTTGTGGAAGGAGAGGAGTATCGGCTGTCGATCCGGCATGCCGATTTTACCACCCGGCGTGTCTTGCAGGCGTTGCAACAGTTGGACGAGGACAATCATCGCATCTTGGACTTGATTCGCGATCCGATCCGGTATCGGAAAACGTTTCGTCCCAACTGGGATGTAGAGGAGGTGAAGGCGCTCCTCCGCCAAAGCGGGCTGACGAAAAGCCAGCGCCAGGCGTTTCTTCAATTTCTTCGTCATACGTTGACACTCGTCTGGGGGCCGCCTGGCACCGGAAAAACGCACTTTATCGCCGCCGCTCTTCAGTTGCTTATGGCGATTTACGAACATCAGGGGCGGAGGCTTGCCATTCTCATCTCCGGCTTCACTCACGCGGCGATTGAAAACTGCCTGCGCAAAATTCAGGAGCTTGTGCCGCGGCGCAGCGTCCATATCGCGAAACTCGGCGAGATTCAGACGGAAAACGCCAAAGGAATCGCCGAGGTGGCGGACCGTGACCTTCTCGGATGGCTTGGCAGCGGCGGCCATCGGGTGCTTGGCGCCACGTTGTACGGCATTCAAAGGGCATACGAAAAAGGCTATATAGAAGGGTTTGACGTCGTCGTCCTTGATGAGGCGTCGCAAATCCGCGTGGCCGATTCACTGTTGGCGTTACGCCATGTCAAAAAAGCAGGCAGGTTGCTCATTGTCGGCGACCATTTCCAGCTGCCGCCGATCATTCAAGGGACGTATGCGGCCGGCGAAGGGGAGCCGCACTTGTTCGACTCGATTTTCCGCCTGTTGTTTGACGCCGATGTCGAGAAGCGGTATACCCGCCAACTGACGGACAATTTCCGCATGAATGAGGCGCTTTGCCGCTACCCGGCCGATCGGATTTATGGACGTGACTATACAGCGTTCAACCGCCAAATTGCCGAGCAAACATTGGCGCTCGTCGACGCTCCAACTGCCGATGAATGGGTGGAAGCGGCGATCGACCCCGATTATCCGCTTGTTGTTTGCGTTTATGATGGTGCGCACGGCACGCAAGAAAATGAGGCCGAAGCGCGCTGGGTGGCCAACATAACGAGGGTGCTTCGGGAACGGCTCCTTGATGGTGATGGAAAACGGTATGATGACACGCCGGATGGCGATCAAGCGTTTTGGCGCCACGGGCTGTTTATCATCTCGCCGCATCGGGCGCAAATCCGCGCCATTCGCCGTGAGCTTGAACGCCAAGAATTGCGCCCGCCGTTTTTCGTCGATACGGTTGATAAAATGCAAGGGCAAGAGGCGGATGCGGCGATCATTAGCTACGGCGTCGCCGACCCTGAACTGGCTGTGATGGAAGGGGAGTTCATCTACAGTTTGAACCGCCTCAACGTTTCGCTTACACGGGCGCGGAAAAAGGCGATCCTCTTCCTCTCGCGCCAACTCATGTCGCCGTCGCTTCAGGTGATCGGCAACGAGGAATACCGTGAAGGAGTGAATTTTATGCTCGGGCTCGAGCACTACGCTTCACGGCGTGGGGAAGCCCGGGCATTCATGATCGACGGTGTCAAACTGTACATGTACCGGGTCGGCTGTTCTAAGCTTGAAAAGGTGGACCATTCCTCTCTTTGAAAACCGTATGAGCGGTCGCCATCCGCCATGCCGCCTTCTCCGTCTCATTGGCTCGTCTTGTTTTCGGTGCCGAATTCAGCCATGCACGGTCCGAAAACGGTCAAAAAACAGGGGGAGGTGTGCATGGCGGTTTTTCTTTCGGGAACAGAAATATGGTGTTGATATACCAATGGTTTGAACGGTTGACGACTTTAGTCACTTGTTAAAGTTGACATAACCACATTTTATTTTTGAGAGGAGTAGAAGGGGTGTGCAAGAATACCCGTTGCAACCTTAGAAAATCAATGGTAAAATGAAGGTACTCTTGAAAAAGGAAGGTCTCGTTTAGAGGATAAAAACCGCAAGTAAATATGTTTCAACAAGATTTACTGAACGGATCTTGAAAATGAAAAAGGAAAACCTCGTTCAAAGGTTTTGCTCCCCCGCTTTTTGCAGAAGGCGGGGGTGTTTTTATGGCCAAAGGAAGGAAACCGGTGCGCCGTGGCGAAATAATGGAAATAAGATTCGTCAAAAAAAGCACCGCGTTGGGAAGGGCGAGGGGAGAGAGGGGGAGTGCCATGGCAAACGTCGGCGGGAGAAGGAAACCGGCAGCGGATGCAAGGCTTGAGGCGATCAAAAAGCTCTTTCCGGAAGCGGTTGTAGATGGGGGCATCGATTGGGAGTTGCTGAAGAAAGTGTTTGGCGGTCACGAACGGCAAGAAGCATATGAGTTCACGTGGCCGGGGAAGGCGGAGGCGAGGCGGCTCGCTGAGCTGCCTGCGTCCGGAGTATTGCGGCCGGATCAGGCAGCGAGCAAACAGTGGGAGACAACAAACAATTGGTATATTGAAGGAGACAATTTAGAGGCGTTAAAGCTGCTGAGGACGTCGCATGCGGGAACCATTCAAATGATTTACATCGATCCGCCGTACAATACCGGAAAAGTGCTCACGTACAAAGACAATTGGCGCAAGGGGAAAGCCGTTGTTCCTAGCGGAATCCAGGAAGAAGCGCGTGCCCATGCCGGCTGGCTCAACATGATGTACCCGCGCCTTTGGGTGGCGAGGGAGCTGTTAGCCGAGACGGGGGCCATCTTTATCTCCATTGATGATACGGAGCAGGCGAATTTGAGAAAAATGTGCGATGAAATTTTTGGCGAGCGGAATTTTGTCGCCACGTTCATTTGGCAGCGGGCGTTTTCGCCCGTGAATATGAACAAGTTCGCCTCGCGCAACCATGATTTCATTTTATGTTATGCGAAAAACATCGATCGCCTGGCTTGGTACGGCTTGCCGCGCCATCCGGAAGCGGATGGGCGGTATGCCAACCCAGACAATGACCCACGCGGTCCATGGACGTCAGGCGATTTGTCGGTGGGTCCGCCGATTCCGGAAAAGATTTATGAGATTGTGACGCCAAGCGGTCGGGTCGTTTCTCCGCCAAACGGGTATTGCTGGCGGGTGACGAAGGAGCGCTTCGCCGAGCTGGCGGCGGATAACCGCATTTGGTTTGGCAAAGACGGAAACGGGGTGCCGCGCCTGAAGCGGTTTTTAAGCGAAGTGAAGTCGACGGTGACGCCGCTTACGATTTGGACGCATGACGAGGTGTCCCATTCGCAGGAGGCGAAAAAGGAGCTGAAGGAGCTGTTCGATGGGCTCGCGGTGATGGATTACCCGAAGCCGGTGAAGCTCATTCAGCGCATGGTGGCGTTGACAACGAGGGATGATGATCTCATCCTCGACTTTTTTTCCGGCTCGGCGACAACGGCTCATGCCGTCATGCAGCAAAACGCCGAAGACGGCGGCCGGCGGTCGTTTATAATGGTGCAGCTTCCCGAACGGCTTGCGGAAACGTCCGAGGCGTATCGGGTGGGGTTTCGGACGATTTGCGACATTGGCCGCGAGCGCATCCGCCGCGCGGGGGAGAAAATCGTTTATGAAACGGGGAAGACGGAGCTTGATATCGGCTTTAAAGTGTTTCGGATTGAGAGAACCAACCAGCCCGCTCGCTAGGCGAACGGGCTGTTCCTTGACTAGGTTGATGAAAGGCGCTTTGGTTGAGGTGATACCCGTGTTTTCCGAGTCTCTGATGTCCAACGTTTCGGGCGCTTTTTTTACAACGACGCCGCAGCCCAACGGTCGTTGACAAAGACGTCGTACTCCGCGGCAATCGTTTCTTTGAGCTCCGCTAAAGATGGGATGCCGTCGGCGAAAGTGTAGGTGTCAAGGCAAATGAGGGAGTATTCGTCGCCGGGATCAAATACGATGGTGACGACTTCTTCCGTTCCGGCGTCCACTTGCCGGACGGTGTCGCCGTCTTCCGGCTCAACGAGTACGTTTTGGTATGTTTCGCGAATGACATAATATCCTTCTTGCAATTGCTCGGCAAATAAGTGCTCCATGTCCATCAGTTCGTGGACGATCATGTTTAGTCCTCCTAGTTTGTGAATTTATTCTCAATGTAAGTATACAACGGAATGGCAGCTAATGTAATAGGAGCTGACGGAAGTTTA
Source organism: Geobacillus thermopakistaniensis (assembly GCF_000498995.1). Lineage (NCBI taxonomy): Bacteria > Bacillati > Bacillota > Bacilli > Caryophanales > Anoxybacillaceae > Geobacillus > Geobacillus thermopakistaniensis. The sequence continues at coordinate 5,716 of NZ_AYSF01000092.1, read as the reverse complement.
AAAAGTTGTCATTTTTACATGACAGCGCGATTTGGACGAGAGGGGTGGAAAAGATCTGTTCTACACAAAACGAACGCCCGTGTCGACGGGCGCCCGTTCATGTGATAGGGATCAATCTTTCGCTGTTGTGGATGCCGCCGGCTGGTAGTTTGGATTGAGGCGGCGCCGGGCGAAGACGAAGTAGCAAACGATGACGACGGCAGTGATGAGCAACGTCAGCAACAACTGTGAAACCATTGAGCGGATGAACAACATCGAGGCGAGAATGACGAGCAAAACGAGAATCGTAAAATAGGTCAAGTACGGAAACAACCACATTTTGATTTTTAAGGCGGCGCCGTTGTCCCGCTCGAGTTTTTGCCGCATGCGCAACTGCGAGACAGCAATGGCTAAATAAACGAGCAGCGCGATCGCTCCGGAAGAGTTAACAAGAAAGAGAAACACTTTATCAGGCGAAACGTAGTTCATGATGACGGCGATGTAGGCGAACAACGTGCTGGCGATGACCGCTCGAACTGGGACGCCGTTTTTACTTAGTTTTAAAAATAGTTGCGGTGCTTCTCCTTTTTCGGCCTGTTTTTGCCCTATGCCNCACTTTATCAGGCGAAACGTAGTTCATGATGACGGCGATGTAGGCGAACAACGTGCTGGCGATGACCGCTCGAACTGGGACGCCGTTTTTACTTAGTTTTAAAAATAGTTGCGGTGCTTCTCCTTTTTGCGCTAAAGAGTACAGCATGCGCGATGTCGTGTACAGCCCCGAATTGAGGCAGGACAAAACGGCGGTCAATACGATAAAGTTCATGATTTGCGCGGCCGCAGGGACGCCGACATGTTCGAGCACAGCGACAAACGGACTTTTCAACACGCTCGCCGAGTTCCAAGGGAGCAATGTGACGACAACGGCGATGGAGCCGATGTAAAACACTAAAATCCGCCATGTGACCGATTTAGTGGCCTTCGACACGGCTTCTTGCGGTTCGGCTGATTCTCCGGCGGCAATCGTCACGATTTCCGTCCCGAAGAACGAGAAAATGACGATGACAATGCCGATAAGGATGGAACCGATCCCATGCGGCATCAATCCGCCATGGCCGGTCAAATTTTTCAAGCCGACCGGATCGCTGCCCGGGGCAAGGCCGAAAATGAACGCTAAGCCAATAATGAGAAAAAGAACGATGCTCGCTACTTTGATGAAGGCGAACCAATATTCAAACTCTCCGTAGGATTTTACTGACCAAATATTTGTAAGTGTCATCAAAACGGTCAGAACAAGGCTGAACAGCCATAACGGCACGTCAGGAAACCAATATTTGATGATTGCTGCTCCCGCATTGGCTTCAATGGCAACGACAATCACCCAGAAAAACCAGTAAAGCCATCCAACCGTAAATCCTGCCCATGGGCCGATGGCTTCATGGGCGTAGGCGGCAAATGATCCACTCGTCGGACGGGCCGCGGCCATCTCCCCGAGCATCCGCATAACGAGAACGACTAAGACACCCGCTAAGGCATACGAAAACACAGCTCCCGGCCCTGTTGAATGGATGACAGCTCCGCTTCCGACAAACAATCCGGCGCCAATGACCCCGGCGATGGCAATCATAGCCATATGGCGCTCTTTCAACCCTTTTTGCAGACCGGAATGATTCATCCCTATTCCCCCTTTCGGAAAGAGTTTAAATTTATAAAATAGTCTGACTAAACAGTTGTTTTTAGTGTATATGGAAAAATCCACTCTACACATTAGACAAAATGCCAACTAAAAATAGAGTTCCATTGGACAATTTGTCAATAGGCTTCTCGGCTATAGAAGGAGTTTAGTTATAAAGTTTCGAATATTTATGATAAAGGCAAAGCAAGAGGGGGAGAGGCAAGGATGGAATGCAGCTTTCCTCTTACGGTCGCTGACGTTTTAAGGAGAAAACATTTTGAAAACGCGATCGTTGTCGCCGGGAAAAAAGGATTGTCAAGAACAGTCAAATGGGTGCATGTCGTCGAGGTGACGAAAATTAACAACTTGTTGCGCGGCAAAGAGTTGATTTTATCCACTGGAGTCGGATGGCGGGAAGATGCTTCCCTGTTTTTATCGCTGCTTCGGCAACTGATTGAGTGTGATGCCTCTGGTCTATGCATTGAGCTGGGGACATATACTTCCTCTATTCCAGAAGAGGCTGTTGAGCTGGCTAACCAGCACCATTTCCCGCTTATTGTTTTTCTTGAAGAAGTCCCGTTCGTTGAAATCACCCATGACATCCATACGCATTTGATCAACCAACAGTATCAAATGATTTCCCAGCTTGAATCGTATTCCCAACAGTTGAACAAAAAGCTGTTGACCGTTCATGACCATCGGGAGATTTTAACGTGTTTGCATGATTGTTTAGGCCATCAAGTGGCTTTTAAAATGCAGGGCGGGGATGTGGAGTACATTCCGTGTCGGCCGAGGCAGAAACGTGAGGCAAGCATCTGTTCGGGGAACAGCGGCTGGCCCGTGGATGCGGTCGTCAAGCCGATTTCTTTGTTCGACGCCGAGTATGCGGAGCTGGCCCTTCTCCCTGACGGCCGCGATGTCAATGAGTTTGACCTTCTCATTTTGGACCGCACCGCGACTGCTTGGGCGCAACACTTATTGCGGAACCTTTATGCCGAGGAGAAACGGCGCACGGAAGAAAATGAGTGGCTGAAAGGATGGCTTGAAGGAGAATACTCAGACCAAGAGATTTCCTCCTTTTTATTGGATCATCATCCCTCCCTTGACAGCCGTCGGGGAGTTGTATGGGTTTGCAAGGTGGAAAGGGCTCATCAAAAAGGAAATTTTGATTCGACATATTTCAAGCTTTTATGCCGTTCGCTATTTGAGCAACGCGGGTTTTTCTTGTTTTCTGTGGAGATAGGCCGGCAGCTGGCGTTTATCGCCCTTGATTGGCGGGGGGAGTCCACGTGGAAAAAGCGGGTCGAAGATGGAATTGAATCCATTATGGCGTCAGATTTTGTACGGACGCGTCTTTCCTCCTTGTCCATGGGCGTTGGAACGTTTGTCAACTCTCTTTCTGCCATGAATCAAAGCTATCGAGCCGCGCTGGAGGCGCTGAAAATTCGAAAACGGTTGAAAGATCAAGCGGTCAGTCTATTTTACGATGATTTGCATTTGTACCGGATGATCATGGTTCTGGATAAATATAGCAATCTGCGCGAAACGGTCCGCCAATATTTAGGGCCGATTATCGAGTACGACAGGAAATACAACGGGAAGCTGTTAGAAACGCTCAAGGTGTACTTGCAGTGCAACGGCTCGAAACAAGAGACAGCAAAACGGCTGTTTATCGTCCGGCAAACGTTGTATCACCGCATAGAGAAGTTAGAAAGCTTCCTTGGGCCAGATTTCATGGTGGCCGATAAACGACTGGCCATTGAGCTGATGATCAAAGCGTACGACTACTTGATGGATGAGGGCGGGATTTCATACGGACAGCGGAATGCGCAGCGTTGGGCCGATTGAGGGTGATCGGACAAGACGCCGGATTCGTGAAAAAGCTTTTTGCTTAAAAATATCCTGCGGTCGCGGTTGGGAGCGAATGCAGTGGTCAAACTGTGGAACAAATGTGTGCACCGTTTTGACACTCTGTCTAATGAATAGCGACAGAAGTTGAGTGATAATGTCTCTAACATGACTCGATTTCAATATGGAAGGGAGCAAGAGGTGAGATGAAAACTGAACAAACCCACCAACTGTGGCTCGACAAAGATGACCGATATATCTGGCATTCGATGAAGCCATATAACCCACAAGCAACGCTGATTGTGGCCGAAGCAAAAGGCTGCTGGGTGACGGATGCAGCTGGCCATCAGTATTTGGATGCGATGGCCGGGCTCTGGTGCGTCAACGTCGGCTACGGGCGCGAGGAACTCGCCGAAGCGGCGTATGAGCAGCTGAAGACGCTGGCGTATTTCCCGTTGACGCAAAGCCACTTGTCGGCGATTCAGCTCGGGGAAAAGCTCAACGAACTGTTAGGCGATGAGTATGTGATTTTCTTTTCCAACAGCGGGTCGGAAGCGAACGAAACGGCGTTTAAAATCGCCCGCCAATACCATCAGCAGCGCGGGGAGCATCATCGGTACAAAATCATTTCCCGCTACCGGGCGTACCATGGGAATTCGATGGGGGCGCTCTCAGCCACCGGGCAGGCGCAGCGGAAATACAAATACGAACCGCTCGCCCCAGGTTTCATCCACGTGCCGCCGCCGGATGTCTACCGCGACCCGGATGCGGCGGACGATCCGCGTCGACTGCGGGCGGTAAAGGCCATTGATGATGTCATGACGTGGGAGTTGAGCGAAACGATTGCGGCCGTCATTATGGAGCCGATCATCACCGGGGGCGGTGTGCTCATTCCTCCGGACGGGTATATGAAAGCGGTCAAAGAAGTGTGTGAAAAACACGGGGCTTTGCTTATTGTCGATGAAGTCATCTGCGGCTTCGGCCGGACGGGAAAAGCGTTCGGATTTCAACACTACGGCGTCAAGCCGGACATTATCACGATGGCGAAAGGCATTACGAGCGCGTATTTGCCGCTGGCGGCAACGGCGGTTCGGAAAGAGATTTACGAGGCGTTCAAAGGAACAGGCGAATACGACTATTTCCGCCATGTCAATACGTTTGGGGGCCATCCGGCTGCTTGTGCGGTGGCGCTGAAAAACATCGAGATTATGGAGGAGGAGCGTCTGTTTGACCGTTCGCGTGAAGCGGGCGAATGGCTGCTTTCGGCACTGAAAACGAAACTGGCCGACCATCCGTACGTCGGGGATGTGCGCGGCAAAGGGCTGCTTGTCGGCATTGAATTGGTCGCCGACCGAGCGACGAAAGAGCCTCTTGATGTGTCGCTTGTCAATCAAGTGATCCATCGATGCAAAGAAAACGGCCTCATCATCGGCAAAAACGGAACGACAGTCGCCGGGTACAACAACGTGCTCACCTTATCGCCGCCGCTTTGCATCACGGATGATGAACTTTCGTTTGTGGTCCGCGTCTTGAGCGGGGCGCTAGCGGCCATTCAATAAGAAGAAGGACAAACGCCAGCTTGGGTCGACAGGCTGGTGTTTTGTTTGCCTTCGTGCAGACATTCGGAAAAACATAGAAGCAGGCGGCTGTCGCTAGGGCTGAACGTTCTCCCGCCTATGCGCTTGTTCTTCGAGATGGGAGATTCTTAGACACCTGCCTCAGGGCAGGCTGCCCGATCATCGATTCCTGTGTGTTTGACGAAAGATCGATCATGAACACTGAATGGCCATTCCGAACAAGAGCCGTTTTAACCCCATTCAAATACATACGTTAATGGAATAGCTAAGTCCTTAAATTGTGCGGAATGCAGCGTGTCTTGTTGTCCGTATGTTGCATGTCGTTGATATGTACCTTCGTGCAAATAGTACACATGAATCATTTTATTAGCAGTATCAACAATCCAATATTCCGCAATTCCATAGTGTTGGTAAGTATAAAATTTTTCGTTGTAGTCTTTTAAAGCGGTTGAAGGTGACAAGACTTCAACAAAATTTTATACTTACCAACACTATGGAATTGCGGAATATTGGATTGTTGATACTGCTAATAAAATGATTCATGTGTACTATTTGCACGAAGGTACATATCAACGACATGCAACATACGGACAACAAGACACGCTGCATTCCGCACAATTTAAGGACTTAGCTATTC
>NZ_AYSF01000091.1:0-8919 GCF_000498995.1 Geobacillus thermopakistaniensis | reverse complement strand
GATGCTCAGCTAAAAGAGCGCCGAAAACTGTTCAAGGGGTGCCGCTGTTTTGGCCGTTTTCGTCCAAGCGGTGGAAAGTGCCGCTCTATCGGACGGGAAAAGGGATGGAGAAAGCATTGGTTGGCATCGCTTGGATCGCATTCGTCTATTTTGGCGTCAACGGCTTGTTTCACGAATGGTGGCGGTCATGGTTGTCGATGTGGTAACGGCGTCCGATCAAAAAAGGAAAAAAGAGGTGCGGCGGCGAATATAGTGAGAGGAACGGATTTGACTAGATAAGGGGGAGAGGAAGATGAGCGAACAATATCCGGTGCTCTCGGGCGCCGAGCCGTTTTACGCCGAAAACGGGCCGGTCGGGGTGCTGCTCGTGCACGGATTCACCGGCACGCCCCACAGCATGCGCCCGCTCGCTGAAGCGTATGCGAAAGCCGGCTATACCGTTTGCCTGCCGCGCTTAAAAGGGCACGGAACGCATTACGAAGACATGGAACGGACGACATTCCACGATTGGGTCGCCTCGGTCGAAGAAGGATATGGATGGCTGAAACAACGATGCCAAACCATTTTTGTCACCGGGCTGTCGATGGGCGGGACGCTCACGCTTTATTTGGCGGAACATCACCCAGACATCTGCGGCATCGTGCCGATTAACGCCGCTGTCGACATCCCGGCCATCGCCGCCGGGATGACGGGCGGGGGCGAGCTGCCGAGGTATCTGGATTCGATCGGTTCGGACTTGAAAAATCCGGATGTGAAAGAGCTGGCATACGAGAAAACGCCGACCGCTTCGCTTCTTCAGCTGGCTAGGCTGATGGCACAGACAAAAGCGAAACTCGATCGCATCGTCTGTCCGGCGTTGATTTTTGTCTCCGACGAAGATCACGTCGTGCCGCCGGGAAACGCCGACATCATCTTTCAAGGCATTTCATCGACGGAGAAAGAGATCGTCCGCCTCCGAAACAGCTACCATGTGGCGACGCTCGATTACGACCAACCGATGATTATTGAACGGTCTCTCGAATTTTTCGCCAAGCACGCCGGATAAAACGAATCGGTATATGGCTGATCCTGTTCAAAGGAGAGGCCATTTTTTGTTTGTCGGTATTTTTGTGAAAAAATATGTGGCTGTTTTGCCGGGCTTGTTCTACACTTATAAATAGCTGGAAAAAGAATAAGGGAGTTTTCTTTGTATGAATCATATCAAACCGATCGCATTGCTCGTTGAAGAAAAACGAATCGTGGATGCCCTTGCCCAGGTGCGGCCGCATTTAGAAAACATGGGATTGTTTCAATGGCGGCCGCTCATGGCGTCATGGGACAGCATCGAGCCGTTTCGGGCGCTCATCCGGCTGTTTGATTATGCGCTCATGTACCGGCATAGCGGGCTTGTCGCGCGGTACGCCCACCGGAAGTTCAACACGTTGCAGACGCTCGCTTGGGTGTGTGATGAGTGGCTCGAGAACCGCCGGCCGCTCGATGTGGAAGAGGCGCTCACCCCTTTTCGGCCGGTTTTTCAAAGGTTGNAAATATCGGCTTAAAACGTGGCCGAAAAGAGGGAATCGATCGCCCGGGCGGCGTTTGCGTTGGTGCGCGCTTTATTGGATATGCAGCGGATCGATGAGGCGCACGAATGGATGGATGTGGTTGCCCGCTATGAGACGGTGCCGATGCATGACAAGTGGGGCTATTTTTATATCGAGACCGGCGACCGGAAGCGCGCCGAACAGGTGATTCGCGCCGGTCTCGATGACCCGGAGCGCGGCGACATGTGCTATTTGCTGCTTTCGGATTTGTACGCTCTTGACGGCCGCCACCACGAGGCGCTTGCCGTTTTGGAGGAAGGAGGGCGGCGCTTTCCGCAAGTGCTGGCGTTTTACGCTGAGCGCGTGCGCCGCTTGCGCGATGTGCGCGCCTACCGTGAGGCGCTCGCGGCGATGGATGAACTTGACCGCCTGAATCCGCTTCATATGCATCGCCGTTATTTCGCCCATTTGCGCGCCGAACTGTATTACCAGCTTGACGAATGGGAGAAGCTTGAATCGCTTGTGAAAGCGGAGCCGCAGCTTGAAAAAACGCCGTACGCCCGAGCGCTTGGGCGGCAAAGGAAACGGTCGGTGGTGCTGCCGCTTGTGCCGGTCGTGCAAAAGCATAACTATTGCGTGCCGGCAAGTTTGGAAATGATGCTTCGATTGCTTGGCTCCCCCCGTACGCAGGATGAAGTGGCCCAACATATTTTTGATGTGCGCGGATCGAAATTGTCGACGACGGTTCATTATTTGGAAGAGCTTGGCTTTGTTTGCCGCTTTTTCGTCGGCTCGCCGCTTCGTTGGAAGCGGCTGATTGATGAGGGCGTTCCGGTGCTGTTAAGCGTCGATTATGAACAGTCATCGCACGTGCAGGTGTTGTTTGGCTATGACGAGCGGCTTGGGGCGTTGTACGTGCAAGACCCGAATCTATTTGATCCGTTTGTTGTTTCCGAGGACGAGCTTGCCAAATGGTATGCAGGGACGCATTATTTGTCGATTGTGGCGCTTCCCCGGGAAAAAGCGGCGCTCGCCGCCGAGCTCCCCGAAGAGGAAGACCGCTATTTCCGCGAATTGCATGCGTTGGCCGAAAAGATGGATGAGGACGAGCAGGCGCATTTCGACGCGTTTGTCGCCTTTTTGCGCAAGCATGAGCACATCCCGTACACATGGCTGTATGTCATGAAGCATTTTAGCAGCGATGAGGCGAAGCCGCTTGTGTTTGATTACACCAGGCGCGTCTTGAGCGAGTATCCCGAACATAACGACTTGCTGCTGATGGCGGCGAAAGCGTATGTCTACACGCAAGAAATGGAGAAGGCTGAAGACGTGCTCAAACGGGTGAAAGGAAAGGCGCAAAGCCCGCTCTACCATTATTTGCGCGGCCGAATCGCCTTTTTTGCCAGCCGCTACGAAGAGGCGGCTCGCTATTTTCGCACCTCGCTCCAGTTGGACCCAGATCAGCCGGAAGTGTGGAGCTATTTCGGACTCGCCTCGGCGTACGCCGGTCATATCGAAAAAGGGCTCATCTCTTCGCGCGTAGCGGTCAGCTTATATCCGGGCGATTTGTTTATCGAAACGAACCATGGTGTGCTGTTGTTCCACGCGAAGCGGTTTGCCGAAGCGCGCGCCTGGTTTGATCGTCTTGTGCGCCGCGAACGGCGGGATGCCCAGCTTTGGTATGAGCGGGCCCGCTGCGATCGGGAGCTCGGCCGCCGGCGCAAGGCGGAACGCGGCTTTTGCGTCGCCAAAGCGCTCGACCCGCAGGAACCGTACCCGTATTTGATGTTGGCTGACTTGTATGATGACGACGGTGATCGGGAAAAAGCGAAAGCGGTGTTGGAAGAGGGATTGGCCGCCGCCTGGCGGTTGGCGCCGCTTTACGTCCGCCTTGGCGATCTCTATATGGAGGAAGGAGAGGCGGAACAAGCGGTTTCGTGCTACGAAGAGGCGATCCGCCATGACAGCGATGACGTGTTTGCCCATCTAGGCTTGGCGGCCGCCCTCGCGGAGCGCGGGGATGTGGAAGCGGCGCGCCGGTATGTAATCAAGCAGCGCACCCGTTTTGCCAACAACAGCGAATATTGGCTCAATGCAGGCAAATGGCTCATCGCCCACGGTTTCGCCGATGAGGAGGAAGGACGCGAGACGGCGCTGTCGTGGTTGGAGGAAGGGCTGCGCCTCGCCGAGTTTGATGCCGAAGAAGCGTACGAGTTTTACATCGACCAGCTGACAACGCCAACTCTTCGAGAGCGCGGCCGGGCGTTTTTGAAACAGCTTGTCTCGGCTCGCCCGAAACTCGCTTCGGCCCATTCCGCTCTCGGCGTCCTTTATGAGCGGCAAGGCCGGCCGTCCAAGGCCATGGCGTTTTACCGAGAAGCCGCCGCCATGGGCCATTGGCTTTCACTCTTCCGGCTGGCGGAGCTGTGCGCCTCGCTCGGACGCTACCAAGAGGCGAAACAACATTATGAGGCGTGTCTCAAAGCCGATCCGTCGTTTGTCCTCTGCCATTTTCGCTTAGCTGCGCTCTATGAGGCAGAAGGAAACGAAGAGCGGCAGCACGCGCATTTGCTTCAGGCGGTTCGCCTTGCTCCGCTGCGAGTGGATAGCGAACAGCTTGCAGCGATCATAGAGCCTCCGGCGCTGCTTGAGACGTTGGCCGATGCCCGTCCGCGTGGAGGAGATGTGTGGTACTATGACAGCCTCGGGTATGTATATGGAGCGCTCGGACGCCGCGATCAAGAAAAGGCGGCGGTCGAGAGGGCGCTTGCTCTTGACCCGGATCACAGTGAAGTGCTTCGTCATTACGCGAATGTGCTTAGCCGGGAAGGACGCACGAAAGAGGCAATCAAGCTGCTCGAGCGGTTGATGGTGCGCCATCCCGACGATGAATCGTTGTATTCGGCATATGTCGCCTTATTCCCGAAAACGATGCGCGGCTTAGGGAAGCTGCGCCACCGGCTGGAGCGGCTGAAGATCGGCCGTGAGGCGAAAAGCGTTGTTTATCGGAATGCGGCCGCCGCTCTCCTTCCGTATTTGGAAGAGGAACAGAACGAAAGCGACGAGCCGGTGCGGTGGTGGACAAAAGCGAAAGAATGGATGGGCAGGTTTTCCTTGTTTTCGATCGTCATTGATTTGTATGAGGAGGCGATTCGCCTCAATCGCAGCGATGCGGAAGCCTATGGGCAGCTCGCCCGCCTCTATGCGGCGATCGAGCTGGAGGACGATGCCATCAAAACGTGGCGCCGAGCGCTCGCCCGCGTTTGGGATCCGTCTTTGGCGCAAGAATTTGTGGAATATTTATTGGCCGCCGATGAGGAAAGAAAACGCGAGGAAGCGAAGCGCTGGCTGGAGCGGCTGCTGGCTGATGACCCGGATGATGTCGACCTGCGCGTGTTGCAGGCGGTCGTTTGGCTTCAAGAAGGACAGCGCGAGAAAGCCGAGCGGCAGCTCGAGGAGATTGTGGCGGAAGAACCGCTCGCCCGTGAGGCGCTCATGTTGCTTGGCGAGCATTATATGGAAACGGGCCGCTATCAAGAAGCGGCGGCGCTTTGGGAGCGCTATGCTGATTGGTATCCTGAGGATGAAGAGTTCCATATGCAGCTTGCGGCTGTTTATGAAGAAGCGGGGCGCATCGATCAGGCGCTCGCGGCCATCGAGCGGTGCGTCCATATGGCCAACGATGCCCGGCTTCGCTACGAACGAGCCCGCTATCTCGCGCTGCTTGGACGCTTCGATGAGGCGAAAGAAGAGCTTCGGGCGGCGCTGGCGGCCGATGAAAGCGGGGAGCTGGCCGTCTTGGCAGCCGACGAGCCGGCATTTCACCGCTTGGAGCGGATGTGATCAATTGTTGCTTTTCTTTCGGTTGAAAGTTTGCTATTGTATGAGAAGAGAAGATGGACGGGGCAAAAGGGGGTGGACGGGACGCATGGAAGCGCCTATTGATTTGCTTGTGTATATGTCGCTTGTCGGCGCGTTATGGATCATCATGAAAGGGTATATGGGCGCACATCGGACAGCGAAATCATTGTTTTACGAGCCGGCGTTGGCCTCGGTTCGCGAGCGGGAGGCGGGAGGAGGCGCCGAACGAGCGGCGCTTCCATGGCGCCCGCTGTTTTTGCCGCAGCGGCGGAAAATTCCCGTTCGGGAACGGACAAGCCGAATGGATGAGGATGGAAGGCCCTTTCCTTTATGATGAAACGGCATGATTTTGCAACATGATAGTAAGGAGGGCTTTTCATGAAAAAATGGGTATTGGTGCTGCTTGGTGCAGTCTTGCTTCTTTCCGGCTGCAACCGCAACGAACCGATCAATGAACATAGCCAAGGCATTTGGAACCATTATTTTGTCTACCCGATGTCGAAGCTCCTTTTGACGCTTGGGCACTGGTTTGGCGACAACTACGGCATCGCCATTATCGTGCTGACGCTCATCGTTCGTTTTTGCTTGCTGCCGCTCATTTTGAAGCAGTTCCGCGCATCACTCGCCATGCAAAAGCTGCGTCCGGAATTGTTGAAGCTGCAAGAAAAATATAAAAGCAAAGACCCGGAAACGCAGCGCAAGCTCCAGCAAGAAATGATGCAGCTGTACCAAAAGCACGGCGTCAACCCGGCGAGCGGCTGCCTGCCGGTGTTAATTCAAATGCCGATTTTTATGGCGCTTTATTACGCGATTTCGCGGACGCAAGAAATTAAAACCCACTCGTTCCTATGGGTCGAGCTTGGCCACCGCGATCCGTATTTCATTTTGCCCGTTTTGGCGGCGTTGACGACGTTCATCTCGCTCCGCCTCTCGCCGTCGATGGCCGAAGAACAAATGCCGCAAATGGCGATGATGTCGTACATCATGCCGGTCATGATCTTTATCGGCGCCAGCTCCGTCCCATCGGCGCTGTCGCTCTATTGGGTTGTCGGCGGTTGCTTCTCGATCATCCAGTCGCTCATTTTGCGCAGTCAGCTGAAAGCGGCGAAAGCGGCGGAAAATAGCTGACGGATCAGTGAAAATCCCGCGCCTGCTTGAAGCAGGCGCGGGATTTTCGCTTTGCGCTTATGGTTGCGCCGCTTTGTTGATTTGATTCAGCTGATAATTGTTGAACGGCACCCAACGGAGAGGCTCAGTGTAGCTGATCATGCGAATCCGGTTTGACGCAAATTTATTCAGGAAGACGACGGATAAACCGACGGCAAGAAGCACGAGCAAAAAAACGATATTGAAAAAAAGGGGGATCATATCGGCATATCCTACTTTCTGTTTTTGTAAATATTCGTAAAAACCATTCGTCAGAAAGGAATCACTTTTCCGCTGAGCGATGGAAGGCGAGTTTTGCATCATCGGCTCGCTTTCTTATGCAATCTTCTGCTTGCCCAGATTTTGCATGCTGGAGTAGAGTAAAAGTATAGCAGCGGCAATGTACAGCAAGACCCGTTTGTTAGACAAACACGCAGGAGGGATTTTCATGAAGAGAGCACTCATTAACATCGACTACACCGTCGATTTTATCGCCGATCATGGCGCGCTCACATGCGGGAAGCCGGGGCAGGCGATTGAAGAAGAACTTGTACGGGTGACGAAACAGTTTATCGATCGTGGAGATTTTGTTGTCTTCGCCATTGACAAACATGTGGCGGGAGATCACTACCATCCGGAAACGAAGCTGTTTCCGCCGCATAACATTGAAGGAACGGAGGGCCGAAAGCTGTACGGGGAGCTCGAAGAGGTGTATCAAGCAAATAAGCATAAAGACAACGTCTACTGGATGGACAAAACGCGCTACAGCGCGTTCGCCGGGACCGATTTGGAGCTGAAATTGCGCGAGAGAGGCATCACGGAAGTGCATTTGGTCGGCTGCTGCACCGATATTTGCGTCCTCCATACGGCGGTCGATGCATACAATAAAGGCTTTCGCATCGTCGTCCACCGGCGGGCGGTCGCGAGCTTCGACGCGGCGGGACACGAATGGGCGCTCCGCCATTTTCGCCATACGCTAGGCGCAGAAATAGTGGAATAATGGAGAAAACATGATAGAATAGACGATGAACGTTCTTTTTCTCCATTCGGCGGCGCAGTCATTCGTATGTTGGAGGTTGCACATTCATGAAAAAATATGCCGATGACAGTTTGATGCTTCATACGGACTTATATCAAATCAACATGGTCGAGACGTATTGGGAAGATCGTATGCATGAGCGCCGCGCTGTGTTTGAAGTGTTTTTCCGCAAGCTGCCGTTTGGCAACGGCTATGCGGTGTTCGCTGGGTTGGAGCGTGTCATTCAGTTTTTGCAACAGTTCCGATTTTCTGACAGCGACATCGACTATTTGCGCCAAGAACTTGGTTACCGCGACGACTTTTTAGACTATTTGCGGACGCTTCGCTTCACCGGCACGGTCCGTTCGATGCGCGAAGGGGAAGTGGTGTTTGCCAATGAACCGATTATGCGCATCGAGGCGCCGCTCGCCGAGGCGCAGCTCATCGAAACGGCTATTTTAAACATTATCAATTTCCAGACGCTCATCGCCACGAAAGCGTCGCGCATTAAGCATATTCTCGGGAACGAACCGGCTTTGGAGTTCGGCAGCCGGCGGGCGCAGGAGATGGATGCGGCGCTTTGGGGGGCGCGCGCAGCGTATATCGGCGGGATTGAGGCGACATCGAACGTGCGCGCCGGGAAGCTGTTTGGCATTCCGGTCGCCGGAACGCACGCCCATTCGATGATTCAAGCGTATCAGGATGAATACACCGCCTTTTTGAAGTATGCACGCCGTCATAAAGACTGCGTATTTCTCGTCGATACGTACGATACGTTGAAGTCCGGGGTGCCAAACGCCATTCGCGTCGCGAAGGAGCTGGGCGACCAAATCAACTTTATCGGCATCCGCATCGACAGCGGCGATCTCGCCTATTTGTCGAAGGAAGCGCGGAAAATGCTCGATGAAGCCGGATTTCCGAACGCGAAAATTTTCGCCTCGAACGATTTGGATGAAGATACGATTTTAAACTTGAAGTCGCAAGGGGCGAAAATCGATGTGTGGGGGATCGGCACAAAGCTCATTACGGCGTACGATCAGCCAGCGCTCGGCGCCGTGTACAAAATGGTGGCGATTGAAAACGAACGCGGTGAGATGGTCGATACAATCAAAATCAGCGGCAATCCAGAGAAAGTGACGACGCCGGGGCTGAAGCGGGTGTACCGCATCGTCAACAAAATCAACCATAAAGCGGAAGGCGACTACATCGCCTTAGAGAGCGAAAACCCGCAGCAAGAAGAGCGGCTGAAAATGTTCCATCCGGTGTACACGTTCATCAGCAAATTCGTCACCAATTTCGAAGCGCGTGATTTGCATGTGACGATCTTCGACAACGGCCGGCTCGTGTATACGTCGCCCCCGCTTCCGGACA